>JALEHC010000201.1 GCA_022763215.1 Saprospiraceae bacterium | reverse complement strand
TCCGTTCCCGACCTCTAACTTTCAAAATCCCTTGCAAAGAAATACTTTACAAGGGATTTTGTTTTCCTTTTTCTACTTCAACCTTATGGTTTTGCTGTGGTAGCAAAAATTTTAAATCTGAATTGATTGGCACTAATTCTCTATCAGATAATGATAAGTTCCTCACACCAATCTTTCCCTCTTTGATATTACAACTAACAAAGAATAAAATCATTGCGCAATCAAAAACTTAGAAATCAACTTTAAGATGTACCCAACTGCTGTACTAATTCTAAAATAATAAACTCTTCGGGCCGCATCAAGGCTATTCCAACTTGGACCTTCAACAAGTTTTGATTCACATCATACGTAGTCATCGTTTCATGTAAATCCACTTTTACAAAAAAACTATCTTGAGGCTTGGCTCCAACTAAAGCACCCATCGCCCACAAATCTGTCAAGAATTTTGAAAAGGATCTTTTTACTGACTCCCAGGTATTAGAATCATTAGGCTCGAATACATAATGTGCTAAAGCATCTTCTAAAGATATTTGAATAAAACTTTGTGTTCTGCGTACATTAACATACTGATTATCAATGCTATTTCCATCTAGCGTTCGTGCTCCCCAGATAAGTGGTCCTACCCCAGGAAAGCTACGAATGGCATTTATAGCTTTTCCATCGGTCGAATTGTTCATCCCTTCTTGCTCTCCATTGGTAATAGACAGTACAGGTTTCTGTACCCCATTTAAAGCAATATTGGCAGGTGCCTTCCACACGCCTGTTTGTTGATCGGTTTGGGCAAAAGCCCCCGCAACAGAACCGCAGGGAGGTAAAACATTCAGCTCATTTGCTATTTGCGAAAGCAAATCATCATACCAACTCAACTGATTACGAATGATAATATTCAATGCATGGATACTGGCTGCGTCTGTTGCATCCGGTAATTTTGCTAACACCTCCTTTTTGAATTTATTTGCTTCTTTTATAGTCAACTCCACTCTCAACAATTTTTCACTTGTCAGAAAATCTAGGTGCGCAATCAGGTTTTGAGGTTCCTGACTTAAATATTTTTGATGAAATAACTTAGCATTATTTACTTGCCCTTTTCCATTATCAAACGAAGTATCCAATATTAGCACATCCTTAGAAGTGCCAATATTCTCGATTAAGGTGAAGTTTATTTTATCTGAAGGGACTAAATTAGTATTAAGAAATGGGTAGTAGCTTGCGCCAAATGCTAAACCTGCTCCATCTAAATGATTTCGAAACCACTGAAAATCAGACATTAAATCATATTGACCAAACTTATTCAAAGCACCATCGAAAGGAGGAATTGGATTAGCCATCCAAACATCCAAAATGACAAAGCTTTTCGTTTTTGCGCAATGACTTAGCACTTTTTTATAAAACCGATAAACGTCTTTTGCTTTCTCTTGTTGTTGTGCCATACTCCCTGCTGCTCCGACATACGCCATAGCATCTGGCCAGATAATAAGCTTAGCCCCTTCTTTTTGCTCAAGCGCCTGTAGCGCTTCTTCCATTGCTGCAATCGAAATTTCTTGTGTTTCCGCGAAAGCGCCTAAAGAATAGATATAACAGTGTTGACCTCCATTATTAAAAAACTGTTTTACCTGAGCAGGTAGAAAAAATCTTGGCTTAGTCATCTTATGATCAACCCCCTTTCGGGAAATAGCTAGATGAAACATCATGTGTGGTTCGCCGCCAAACTGATACTCGAAATCTGACCACGAAGAAACAGGGGTAAATTCTTTGAAGGAGCTAACCCCTAAAAAATCAGCTTTTTGAGTATATCCTATAAAAATGGTAATGTGCTCTGCTCCTGTTATAGGATAGGCAATTGCACTTTCTTCAACTACAAATAATCCTGGTGTAATTGGAGTTTCAGGCATGGCGATTCGCTTTTAAAGGTAAGATACAGCTAAATTTATTGCCAAACCTCTAAAGAGAAAAACCAAGCGACCCAATTCTAGACATTTAGATAAGCAATAAAAGCATCATAACGCTCTTTCAATGAATCCAGATATTCGGTTTCATTAAAGGATGCCTTGATGCTGTAATTAAATCGCTCAAAAGTAGCGAGAATAGACTGGATATTTTGACGATTAATCTTGAGCGTTACTTCCAGTAGTGTAGAATCAGGGTGAGAAGAAACAAAACAACTAAGCACTATGGCGCCTTCTGACTCAATGATACGCGCGATTTCCGTAAGGGTATAGTCGCGCTTACTCATTTCCAATACTAAAATGCTGCCGTGCTCAGCAAAGGGAGTAGTGGATGCAAAATAACGCAGTAAATCTTCCAGTGTGATTACCCCAGAATAGTTATCCTCATCATCAACAACCGGAATAATAGTCAACTGATTATTGGCGAGAATACGCATGACTTCATAAATGTGGTCATTGCGTTTAACGTAAGGGCGACGAAGCGAAAGGCTATAGGAACCCACTGCTTCATTTACATCAAAATTGAAAATATCGTCTTCAGAAACCACTCCCAGCAACTGCTCATTATTGACAATAGGTAGATGTTTTACATGAAAATCATCCATCATATTGAGTGCTTCCTCTCCAGTATCAGAAGTACGAAGTGGAATAATGGCCTGTGAAATGAGTGATTCTGCGATCATACTTTTTATTTGAAATTATTTTATTCTTCCAACAGACGTTTTTTTTGTGCTGCAAATTCTTCTTCTGTCAGAAGTCCTTTTTCTCTTAGATCGCCCAGTTTTTTAAGCTGGTCGAGTAAGTTCGTTTGTGGCGTACTTAAAAGATCTTCTTTGGGTACATCAAGTTGCGGGGTTAGTCTAAAATTATCTCTTTCAAAATCTTCAAATCCGGGCTGGATTCTCAGAAAAGCCAAGGCGTCGTGTGTTTTTATTCTTTCAAAGTCATCAAAACCATAACCAACCGCTTTGTCAATATGTTCAAAGGCTTTGTCTGCTTGTTCTGTCAGCGAATAGGCACATGCCAGATTAAAGTGTACAGCTACATCTTTTGGTGTTTCTTTCAACGCCTTATTAAAATCTTCGATGGCACCATCATAATCATAGTCTTTGTACTTCTGGATACCACTTAATTTATATTGGCTGTTTTTCTTTTTTGGTTTTGGCTTTGGCCGTTCGTACTGTTTCATGCGTTCAGAGCGTCGGTCTAAATCTCTACGATTATCTCTTTCTTCCCACCTTTCCCGATTTCTTCGGCGTCTTCTCATTTCGCGCTCTCGTTCTCTTTCAGTTTCACGATAACGGTCATAATCTGATCTTCTGTTTCTTAGGTGAGAACGACTTTTGTTGTATTTCAGATCAAACACTTCCTGATCCATAGAGAAAAACACAATGGCATCTACCAAACCGATTATCCAGGTAAGCGGAAACCAAAACAAAGCCAGGTAGAAAAAACCTAGTCCGGTTTGCCCCAGATAAAAACGATGAACCCCTAGTCCACCGGCAAATAATGCTAAAATTCCTGCAACGTTCTTATCTTTCATTTTTATGAATAGCTACTTCTATTAATTACTCCTTTTAATCAGGATTTACTTTCAACCTCTATTAACGAAAAATTACTCAGAAAGAAAATATCATTCGATTGATCGTAATTTATTGTAGACAGAGAGTCTGCTACCTCGGGAGCATTATCAATTTTGACTACAAAAGTCTATCTGTTTCTAAATCACCTATTGGATTTTACAGAAACAAACCTTTATGGTTTAACAAGGAATTTCAGGCGTAAATAATTTACAGGTCAATACCGTAAAATCATCCGGATATGCCTGATCACCTTTGAATATTTCAATTTTTTCCATCAGCTTTTTATTAAATGCTTTTGCAGTAAGCTGATAGTTTTCTTTCGTGAACAGGTAGAGCATTTCTTCACTAAAATAATTTCCCCCGTCATCTTTCAGGTCAGTTAATCCATCGGTAAAAGAAAGGACAATGGCTTCTCCATCTATTTCATAAGAACCCACTTCTACGGTCGGAAGTTCTTCAAAAGACCCCAGAATTGTACATCCTTTATCTAATGGATGAATATTGCCTTTATTCACGAGTACAGGCGGATTGTGCCCGGCATTTACATAAGACAGCCGGCGGCTGTTGATGTCATATTCTGCAATAAAAAAGGTAATAAAGCGCTCCCCTTGTGTAATGAGGTTTACGGAAGTATTCAGATCTCGAATAAATTCATCAAGACCGGTTCTTTTATTGATAAGCGTATGGAAGTTGGCTTGAAAATTAGCCATCAGCAAAGCTGCTGCAATTCCTTTACCAGAAATATCTCCAACACAAAAAACAATTTTGCCGTCTTCAAATTCTATGAAGTCAAAATAATCACCACCAACCCCCAAATGGGGCTTGTAAATACTCGCCAGCTCATAACAATCTTTGTGCGGCAGTTTTCCGGGTATGAGCATTTGTTGCATCTCACCTGCCAGTTCCATTTCTCTTTTCAGTCGTTCCTGCTCTAATTGCCGCCTGAACAACCGCTTATTCTCAATTGCCACCGCGATGATATTGGTAATCGTTGTGATGAATTGTACCTTATTATACATATCCTCATCTTCCGAAAATCCACCAATAAAAACATAAGCAATCGACTGATCTTTATGTCGAACGGGAATGACAACATCAAACTCTTTAATCAATGGATGGTCGCTTCCTTCGACATTATTGAGACGAGTGTACCGAGTCAAGCGGTCTGCAATTTCAATTTCGAGCAACTCACCAGGTATACCTATCGAGGTAGCACACATCCATCCTTCGTCTTGCATGACAAACAATGCCATTTTCCGGACGCCAATTTCCCAGCTCAAAAATGAATTATACATATTAAACAGGCCTTCAGCGGAGACATTGTTGTTAATAGCCTGCGTTATATTCAATAGGCGATTTATCTGAAGATGCTTCAGGTTGAGCTCCCTTTCCAGGGCTTCGATACTAGACAAACCTCTCTTTAATTCAGAAAAACCTGACATTTTGTTCTACAATGTTTAATAGATCTTTGATTAACAGCTTGTGACTGTGTATCCTAAAGATAAAAAACCAAGCTTTATGTTTCATATTCTAGCATCAACCATTGGTGTGCTTTCTGAAATTTATACACGCATAAAGTCAGGGCTAATAACCTCTTCAAGGTGGCTAAAATTTATCTTATATTGTAATTTTTGTGATTTTTTAAGATTATTTTGATGAATATCACGCTTGTCGAGCCTTTCTTCACCGGCAGTCATCAGCAATGGGCACTTGGCCTTCAGGCAAATAGTCGGCACCAGGTTCATATCCTTTCTCTCCCGGGTCGTTACTGGAAGTGGCGCATGTTTGGCGGTGCCGTCAGCCTAGCGCACCAGTTTAATCAGCATCCTGTTCCTACCGATCTATTTCTTTTATCTGATATGACTGATGCAGCTACTTTTAAAGCTTTACTTGCGCCTGCTTTTCAGCAAATACCTATCGCTTTATATTTTCATGAAAACCAAATTACTTACCCTTGGTCGCCCAATGATCCTGATATTTCGCTACAGCGAAACAACCAGTATGGCTTCATCAATTACACCAGCGCCCTTATCGCTGATCAGATATTTTTTAATTCAAACTATCACCGTCAAAGCTTTTTGGATGCCCTGCCTGCTTTTCTTCGGCAATTTCCTGATCATCAAGAGTTACACCTCATTGAAAACATTCGCCAAAAGAGTGAAGTACTTCCACTCGGACTTTCATTAAAAGACCTTATACAACAACCACCTTCTGAAAATAATATTGTAAGAATTGTATGGAACCATCGCTGGGAATACGACAAAAATCCGGATGATTTTTTCGAACTGTTATTCGAGTTACAATCGGAAGGTTTGCCTTTTCAAGTCATTGTGCTTGGACAAGCTTACGGCAAAAAGCCTGCTATTTTCGCGAAAGCGAAGGAAAAACTAAAAGATCGTATTTTGCATTTTGGCTATGCCAATACTCGTTCCGCTTACGCTAAATGGCTAGCCAGTGCAGATGTATTACCCGTTACCAGCAATCAGGATTTTTTTGGGATTAGCGTAGTCGAAGCATTGGCTGCTGGTTGTTTTCCATTACTGCCCAACCGCCTCGCTTACCCTCAGCACATCCCTGATTCACTAAAGGCTATATGTTTGTATAATTCAAGAGAAGAACTGAAGTCCAGACTCAAAGAATTCATAATAAATAAAGGCACTTTTCCATCCAGTAAGATGCTTTCAGATTTTGTAGCTCAATATGATTGGAGTAATTTAGCTGCTTTGTATGATCAGGTATTGTCACAAATCACAAAAGTATGAAGCATATAAGCTGGAACAATCAGGAAATAGCTTACTCTATTGAAGGTAAAGGCAATGTAGTTGTCTTGCTTCATGGTTTTTGTGGGGATTCTTTTATCTGGAAAGACTTCAAACACGATTTGCTGGAAGAAAATTTCAAGGTAATTTGTATCGATCTGCCTGGTTTTGGAGGAAGTAGCCTGATGAGTGAACCAAGTATCGAGAAAATGGCAGACGCTGTTCATGCTGTTTTGACGGAAGTCAACTCCAAAGATTTTGTACTTTTTGGACATTCGATGGGAGGCTATGTTAGCTTGAGTTATCTCGAAAAATATCCTGAAAGATTGCGTGGTATCGGCCTCATTCATTCTCATCCATTTGGCGATCAGCCAGAAAAGCAAAAAGCTCGTGATAAAGGCATTGATTTTATCAAAAAGTACGGTCACCAATTATATGTCAAGCAATTGATACCTACTTTATTTGCACCAAAAGTAGTAGCTAGCAATCCTTTTTTAGTGGACAAACTGGTCTTTCGAGCATCGAAGTACCAACCGCAAGGGATTATAGATGCATTAACAGCTATGAAAAACCGACCTGATCGTTCTCATGTGCTCGAAAATGCAGAAGTACCCGTTTTTTTTCTGATTGGCGAAAAAGACCAGACTATTCCCACAGAGCTCAGCCTAGAGCAGACGCATTTGCCCAAGCTGGCATCCATTCATATTATGCCCAAAGTAGCGCATATGGCAATGTTTGAAAATGAAAAGCAATGCCAGATTCAGATTAGAAAATTTGCAGATTATTGTTTTAGTGATCAACTCACTCTTTCATCGTAATTTTTCATTATTAGCATGCCGCTCCGCATCGCGGATACTCTTTTTTTCAAGATTTTTCTTCATCGCTTCTGTCAGGTCTATTCCCGTCTGATTAGCTAAGCAGATCAGTACAAAAAGTACATCCGCCATCTCGTCTGCCAAGTCTGTTTTTGCGGAAGCTTCCTGCTCTTTGCGCTTGAAAGACTGTTCGCCATATACTCGGGCCATCAATCGGGCCACCTCCCCAACTTCTTCCATCAATACAGCTGTATTCGTTAGCTCATTGTAGTAGCGAATTCCCACGGTTTTGATCCATTGATCAACTGTTTCCTGAGCTTCCTTAATCGTCATTATTCCTTATTTTTTGAGTCAATTAGTATTGTAACTGGGCCATCATTAAGTAGGCGAACTTTCATATCGGCTCCAAATTCTCCGGTTTGAACATCTCTTCCAGCCATAACTTCCAAACTTTTAACAAAGCGCTCATATAATGGTATGGCTACATCTGGTTTGGCTGCCTTAATATAGGAAGGACGATTCCCTTTTTTGGTACTGGCATGCAAGGTAAATTGACTGACGACCAAAATTTCCCCATCAATATCTTTGACAGATTTGTTCATAACGCCTTCTTCATCATTGAAAATCCGCAGGTTAGCTATCTTTTTGCACAGCCACTCAATATCTTCCTGTCCGTCTTCGTCAACAATACCTACTAAAACTAATAAGCCTAATTGAATAGAAGATTTTACATGGCCGTCAATCGTAACAGAAGCTTCACTTACACGTTGAATAATTACTCGCATTGGCTTTTTTTCGTAAATATAAAAGTTGTACGTGTTTTTTGATGTGTGATGTTGTGATGT
>JALEHC010000200.1 GCA_022763215.1 Saprospiraceae bacterium | reverse complement strand
CTACTTATTTGCAATAAACTATCTGCTCAGAAACAAAAACAACATAACGCCATGAAAGACGCAAATCAAACTAGTTTGAAAGAGGTTTTGAAAGAAATGGTAGAAACCTACCGTCTGAAAAACCGGCTAAATCAAACGCGAATCCAAAATCTTTGGAACAACATGATGGGCAATTCTATCAGCAGACACACCAAAGATATTAAGGTTCGAAAAAACACCTTGTTTATTACCATCGAGTCTGCTCCCCTCCGTCAGGAGTTGGCTTATGGTCGAGAAAAAATTAAACGTATGATGAATCAAGAACTAGGAGAAGAGTTTCTGAATGATGTCGTCATTCGATAACTCAAATGAACAACTTCGAACGAACAAAAAGTAAAGAAAAGGAAATCAGAACAGCTCTGATTTCCTTTTTTATTCAGAAAAATAAAGGTGCAATAATAAAAATGGGTAAAATACTGTACACGAATCTCTTTAACATAATTGGTGGTTTTGATGATCAAATATTACCAATAAAGGGAGCGTCGTATGAGCATTTCCTTTAATTTAGTGCAAAACCATATAATTTTCAATTATTTGATAATCAAACAATAAGCCGCCTTATTATTTTTATGGTCGAAGATTAATTACCCGCGATTCTGGTAGGTGATGATCAATAATCCATCCAGTCAAATTAAACCAAGCGGTAGCTTCCTGAATCACAAAATTATCAGAAGAAGCAACTAGCTCCCCATTGGCAATTAGTGTCGTATCCGGATTGTAGACCAACTCCACTTCCCAATTCCATCCTTTTTTTGCAGCCACCTCCAATAACATTACTTTCAGACGGCCACTATTCGATACAGGCTGATCTAGGTACCATTTGGCGGAAGCCAAACCCAAAGATTGCATACTTTTTCCGATCAATTCAATAGCCGTTGCCGTTTCCTCTACCCGGCGATAGGTACTATGAATACTTGCCAAATCTTTGTAACAATGATCCATGCCCTTCAAGATTAAGCCCCCAGATAAAGCACTTTCTACGATAATCAACACATTAAATCCATCCAATTGAATATGCCGGCCCTTGATTTCGGCTGCTTGACATTGCCTAGCCTCTATCTTTCGAACACTCGCCTCATCACAGCCACATCTGCGGATGGCCATACGTTGGCGTTCCTTAAATCGAAATTTATCCCCCACTAATTTCAGCGACGCATTTGGCGCATAGCCACGGCTTAACAGCCACGAAAAATCTTGCACGGCTGTACGTAATAAAGGAATACTTTTCTCCGTAAATAATTGTTTATCAGCAGGATGCTGACCTCTGTGCTTTCGTTTGTCCGGCATTCATTTTTGTTTTCCAACGCTCTGCCGCGGCCCATAGTTCCTTATCCAGTCAAATGCACACCGTCTCTTCGGCCATCGCCTGCGGCCAGCCATTGGCCATTTGTTTTTTGCAGCGTATGCACCCCACCAAAAAACAAGGAGCGTTCCTTCCACCATTTCGCTTCCTGCGGAATATCCAAGGGCGTCTGTTCAAAACCTTTTTCGATATTAAACAACCACGGCTCCAAGTGTACCCGGGCTGCATTGACCGCTTGCTCAAGTGGCAATTTATGATCAACCAACAGATAAATGACCTGTGCAATTGCAGAAGCAATACGTCCAGCACCACCACTTCCCATTACAATTTCAGGCGTTTTATCTGCTCCGGTCAGTATTGTCGGTGCCATCATCGAACTCAAGCGAGTATTAGGTTCCCAGAGGTGAAAGCCCATGGGTAGCAGAGCGGCTTCGCCCAACATATTATTGAGCTGAATATCTGTTCCCTCAATAAAATACCCATTTCCCTCTCCATTTGTCGAGGTCAAACTTACGGCATTGCCTTTTTTGTCGACTACATTCAGATGGGTGGTATTTCCTCTTTTTATGGCCATTTGCCTTTCGGCAAATGCGACCAAGAATTCAGGTGCAGGGGCATTTGTTCTGACTGCTGTCAAAATCCGATTCCAAAATTCCAGATATTCTGTACTCTTATGACTGCTTGGCAGTTTCGCTTCATTCTGCAATCGACTCAACATGGCGGCGATATAGGCTCCTCCCAAGCTTGGGCCAGGATTCGTCAACACTACCTTATCGCGATAAGGCAATTGCAATGGTGTTCTTTCTAATACTTCGTAAGCCTCAAAATCGGCTCGACTTAGGTTTCCGCCCACCTCATAATCTGTTGCTATTTTCTGAGCAATTTCTCCTTTGTAGAAACCATCAGCGCCTTCTCTGCTGATAAAATCAAGGAAATCAGCCAATTGCTCCATTTTCATGACTTGGCCTTTAGCGATGAGTTCACCTTGCGGGAAATACAACTCCTGCCCTCTTGGCCCACCTTCGCGGAGAATCGGTTCTAATAATTTGAAATCAAAATATTGGAAGGCATTGATTTCTACTCCAGCTTTCGCAAAATGAATCGCTGGCTGAACCAACTCTGACATCGGCATAGAGCCCGCAAAACGGTGCAGAGCAAAGATTCCGGCAACAGAGCCTGGCACGGCTGTAGAAGCTTTGCCGATATGGAAAGTTTCGACCATATCGCCAAAATCTACACCTACTGGATAAAAGTCGATTTCTTCTGCTACTTTTTTATGTTGAGGCGTTTGAACGAAAAAATCAAATAACTTCACCCGGCCTGAACGGCCAAATGCCATTGCAAAACCGCCGCCACCGGCAGACGACATGCAAGGTTCTGCTACCCAACTTGTTACAAAAGCAGCAATTGCTGCATCGATCGCATTGCCTCCTTCCTTTAAAATCATTTCTGCGGCCTGGGCCGTCACTTCGTGTCCTGCTGAAATCGCGTACATATCTATTGCTCGTTTTAATACTGTAGTCCGGTCACATCAACATTCAGTTTTCCGGTAATGGTCAAAAATACTTTGATACCCTCCGGCGCAAGATAAGCATTCTGAATTCCCAGATCGTCCAGTTCTCCTTTCAGGCTAATGCTTTCTGTAATCTTGTATTCTTCCAGTTGTTTGGCCATTTGGTCTTTCATATCATTGAGGTTGGCATCTAGCAGGAAGTCGAGATTTTCCTGCACCTTTTTTCGAATGGTACTTTTGAGTAACCAACTTGCTGATTTGTACAAAAAGTTGCGCGTACCAAGTGTAAACTCCAAATCTTCCAAATCGATGGAATTGCGGTTGGGGTTGTATACTGGTTTTCCTTGCATATAAATTTCTCCATTGTAAGACCCCACCATTTTAGTACTGATAATCAGCTTATTGCCTTGGCCGTAAAGCTCCAAGTCTTGGATGGTTACGGAGCGTTTTCCGGAGGAAAAGGTTTCCCCCACCAGATTCATTTTGCCCAGTCGCTCTGCTTCATCGTAAGTAATTTCTGATTGAATATTTATTTCGAAATCTTCTTTCGTTTCTCCCAAATAACGAAAGCCCGGCAATGAAGAAACGGGACGAGCTTCGGGCTTTTCGCCAATCTTTACTCTTGGTTTTGAGGAAACAACAACAGTGCTTGTTATTTTATCTTCTTGCAAGCTCAGAGGAGTCATCCCAATATCGACAGGATTGACGGTAAGCCAGGTATTATATTCTTCTGATACCAGCAATGGGTCATGCATTTGCCGCCAGGCATCTCTGATAATGACCGGTAAATCTAGGTTTTGTTTGACTTGATCATCAATCGCTTTGGTGATAGTGCTTCTACTGTTATTCAAAACTAAGTTAGCGATAAAACCTATGGGGAGACTAATTCCAACGAAGCGTACTTTGGGTTTTTCGATCCATTCATAACCTACAATTTCGGTTAT
>JALEHC010000199.1 GCA_022763215.1 Saprospiraceae bacterium | reverse complement strand
ATTGCTCGACATCCCAAAACAAGGCCGCCCAATCGAAGATATACTGCCTTGGTATCAACAAAAAGTCGAACGTACAGGTATCAATCCGGCTTCTGCTAGGCACTTTGGTTACGTTCCTGGTGGTGGCGTTTATACCACTGCACTGGGTGATTATCTGGCTGCACTCAGCAATCGCTATGCTGGTATTCTATTTGCCAACCCAGGTGCTGTTCAAATTGAAAACCAATTGATTCGCTGGATGTGCCAGATGATAGATTATCCGACCGACGCACTGGGTAATCTCTGCTCTGGCGGCTCTATTGCCAATCTGATTGCGATAACAACTGCCCGCGACTACAAAAATATCACCTCTGCCAAAGTACCCCGTGCCGTAGTTTACCTGACTAGTCAAGTGCATCATTGTGTACAAAAAGCACTGGCTATTGCCGGACTACGCGAAGCAGTGATTCGCTATATTCCGGTAGATGAAGAACTGCGCATGCAGCCTGCTATTTTGCGAAAGCAAATACAACAAGACCAAGCAAATGGCCTGCAACCGTTTTTAGTGGCTGCTTCTGCCGGAACGACCAATACCGGAGTCATTGATCCTCTAAATGATATAGCGGATATAGCCGAAGAATTTGATTTATGGTATCATGTGGATGCCGCTTATGGAGGCTTTTTTATGCTTCTTGAGCAATACAAACCCCTTTTTAAAGGCGTGGAACGCTCTGATTCCTTTACCATTGATCCGCATAAAGGCTTGTTCTTAGCGTATGGCCTGGGGGCTGTGCTCATCAAAAATGTGCAAGCACAAATGAATGCTTTTACCTACAGTGCCGACTATTTGCAAGATGCTGTAGAAATTGCAGCAGAGCCTTCCCCTGCCGATTTATCGCCAGAACTCACCAAGCATTTCCGAGGTTTGCGCATGTGGCTGAGCTTACAATTGCTCGGAACAGATTGTTTTAAGGCCGCCTTGGAAGAGAAAATTTTGCTGTGCCAATATTTTCATGATCAAGTTCAAGAATTGGGTTTTCGGACTGGTCCAGTACCGGATTTGTCGATTACCATTTATCGGTATGAAGTCGATTTTATGGATAGCAATATTTTTAATCAGCGATTAATGGAACATATCGTGCAGGATGGCCGTATCTTTTTATCATCGACTACTATTGAAGGAGTTTTCTGGATACGAATGGCAGTTTTGAGTTTCAGAACCCATTTAGCAGAAGTGGATGAATGTCTGACGATACTTCAAAAAGCTTTGCAGGAGTTACTTCAAAAATACCATAAAGAACTTAGTATCAAGTCAAAACAATGAATAGGACTGCTCCTTTTCTGGAAAAATGAATGATTTTGGTCGCACTTAACACCTTATTTTAGTATGAAACAATAATAAATATGCAATTCTTCATATTTTCACTTAGATTTGTAAGCAAAGCTAAACCATAGCTTTAGCGAACAATTCGAACCCCATAATCATTAGAAAATTAATGCCATTTCACAGAGAATAAGATAAAAGTGCCTAAAAAGGCAAGGAAAAGACGAGAGCCAGATTGCCATTTGCATACAAAACAAAGTGCCTCGATCTGCTTCCTTTTTTATTAGATGCCTGCCATCATGAGAGACTACCCCAGTATAATTTCGTCTAAAGGCAAACAAAAACGTATTGATGAAAACGACAGTATTTCTATTTTGTCTGATGCTCCCCTTCTTCTTAATCGGCCAGGAGACCCGTCCCTCCTATTGTGATGAACTGCCCGAAACATACGAAAAAGGGGCATCTGCGAGAAAGGCTTTACCCAAATTCTCGACCAGAGCGGTCAAATTGTACAAAGTACAAGTAGCAATTCTACGCAATACCAACCCGGCCAATTATCCTTTTCATCCTAAGTTGGTAGCACGCTTCCGTCCTTGCGAACAAGTATGGGTCGTAGAATCCAAAGATACCTTCAAAGACCGCAAAAAGGCAGAAGAACTCAAAGTGGAACTCAAGAAAAAAGGATATGGTGGTTGTTATATCACCGAATTAATCGGCTACGAATAATTTTAGTACAAAGCCATATCAAACCTCCAACGGTAATTTTTGCTTACCGGATGCTGCACGCCCAGCCAACGGAACAAAGCAATTCCCGTTTTTCTCGCTAAATCCTCCTGAAACGTACGATCCGTAGAGACCGCATCGATCAAGTGTTGAGCTGTTTCTGCCCAGAGTTCTTGCTGTGCGGCTGTTTTGGCTTTCGCCAAATGCTGCCCTGCCGGGCTATCATCCAGATCGGTCTGCAAAAAGGCTGCAATCTGCCGGATATCCTCTGCTTGTTCTGATTGTGCATCCGCCAATTTGATATCTTCTACCATGTTTATTGCATCTGCTGGCTTTCGCCAAACCAAATGACGAGCGATGGCAACTCGAACATCAACCAAAGATGGATTTTCGTCGAGCAGAGCCTGTAGTTTTGGCAAAACGGTTTCACTATTTCCGTTTTCTAGTTGCTCGATCAGACCGACGATCTCCTGTTTTTGTTCGTTGGGTAGATGTTCATCCAGCCATTCCTGAATCTGTGTGCGAGACAAAGCTCCCGAAAACTCAGCAATGACTTCTCCTTTATGAAATAATTTCACATTGGGAATACTGCGAATACCATATTGTTGCGATAATTGTGGTTCTTCCTCTGTATTCAACTTAACCAAGTCCCAAAGTTGCTGTTGTTCTTCTGCCAATTTTTCTATGGTAGGCCCCAATACGCGGCATGGGCTACACCAAGGTGCCCAGAAATCCACGAGTACTGGTTTTTCAAAACTTTTATCAATCACATCCTGCTTAAAATCCATATCGCTATAATTTTTTTGTGTCTACAATAGGGGCATTTTTAACTAAAATACATCTCTACAATAGATAATGTTTGATGAAAGAAACAATGGAAGCGATGATCTTCATCATTGCTAAGTGTAGATTCATCCAACAATTTTGATGCTTGAGCAAGCAATTTTTTATTGCTGCCAAAAAAATAAAAATATTGCATCAACCATTTTTTTCACCCGCTTGTCATAATTGACAAAATAGGCCTCTGATAAAAGGTCTGCAAAAACAAAAGGTTTATGAGATTTTTACTTTGTTCCTTGTCATTATTATTTGGCTTTAGCCTGACGGCCCAGCACGAAACCCTTTTATCTGATATTGATGTAATCGGAGGTTTTGGTGGGCCTATACTCGAAACCAGCCAGATCAATGGCCAGATTGGTGTTGATGTAGGTGGTGGTGGTGCCCTTTTACTAAATGGCTTTTTCCTCGGTGGTTATGGAATGGGTACAGATTATGCAACTTATTCTATAACAAGCGGAGAAAATGAGGGCGATTATGAAATAGATTTTGGTCACGGTGGTCTGTGGCTCGGTTATTCGCATAACCCATTCAAATTGGCGCATTTATTTTTGAGCACCAAATTGGGTTGGGGTAGCACCGAGCTTAAAGAAGATGGTGATGCGATGTTCAAAGACCGCATCTTTGTACTGACCCCTGAACTTGGTGTCGAATTTAATGTAACCAAGTGGTTCCGCATTGCCGTTACTGGCGGTTATCGTTGGGTTAATGGAATCCAGGATTTGCCGGGGCTAGACAATAATGATTTTAGTAGTCCAACCGGAACCATCACTTTTAGCTTCGGTGGTTTTGCCGAGGATAATGATTGGGATGACGACGAAGATTGGTAAAATAAACGTAAAACCCTATTGCTTGTGGTCTTAATTATACAAGCAATGGGGTTTCCCCTTATTTTTGCGTAAAAACGCATGCAAGCTTATTATCTGCTCTTCAAATCACTCCACGTCTTTGGCTTTGTCGCCTGGTTTGCCGGTCTCTTTTATCTCGTTCGAATGTTTGTATATCATGTTGAAGCCAATGAAAAGCCTCAACCCGAACAAGATATCCTGAAAAAACAATTTGCCTTGATGGAAAACCGGGTTTATAAAATCATCTGTAATCCTGCCATGATGATTACCTGGACGTTTGGATTGCTTATGCTCATTACGAATGGACTCGAATGGCTGCGCGTCAATCCCTGGATGCATATCAAACTCACTTTACTAGTTTTGTTGGTCGTATATCAGCTATGGTGCAAGCGGATTATTAAAAAATTGGAAGCTGGTGAGTTGCCGTTTAATAGTTATCAATTCAGATTGGCCAATGAAGTACCTACTATTTTGTTATTATCCATTGCTTTGTTGGCGGTTTACCGCAATACCCTTGATTTCTTATGGGCTTTTCTAGGCATTATTGGGTTTGGTGTGTTGCTGGTCGTTTTCACGAAAGTGTACAAACGATTCCGGGAGCGTAATCCGGAAGCATAATAGGTAGGTATAAAATGATAATGGAGAGGCAAAGTGCCCCTCCAACTATCATGGAATGTCCGAAGACAAGTAAGAAACATACATTTTATGGCTCTTTGAGGTTAGGAAGCCAATACTTTAGCCTCCGTGTTAATGTTTCTTACCTCGGTATTCAGGGACGGCTTTTTCCCTTTGGTAGGCTGATTTTTCAGCGCATCTCTTTTACGTTGTATGAAACTGTCGATCATTTCTTTTTCCAGTTGAATCATAGCCTGCGTACGGTAGTCATTGGTTTCTGATTCAAACTTTAGTCTGTTTTCGAGGTATTTATTTGCTTCTGCAATCTCTTCTTGTGTTGCCATTTTGATGGCATGTTCTTTGTGCATCGACAAGTAGTCGTATGATGTTTTGGATGAAATCAATTTAACGAGTACCGGAGAAATCTCTACGATAACAAATAGTAGCATGATCATAAAACTAGCCCACCAGATCGCTTCACTTTCTGTTCCTAAGCGGTGTAGTGCATCCATACGAGCTGCTAGACCACCAAAAGATTCTTTATCCAGATTAGCCATTTCTTCTTCCATTTCAGATTTGAGTTCGTTCATTTTTTCTTTGTTGAACTCGATCTTTGGTGTCAGTCGCGCCTTTTCTTCTTGGAATTCCTGTTCTGCCTGATCAGCATCTGCACGTTTTGCTCTGTAGATGGGGCCCATATTTTTATTACCTGAACCACCAGAACCATCTGCTTCACGCAAAGCCATCATTTCCAGTTGGTCGCGCTTTTCGCGCAAAACGACTAAGCGATCTTCCATTTCTTCCGCAGCCGTTTCATAATTTTCGATCTGGCTGGTAAACCTAGCTTTCACCTGTGCTTCCTGCTCACTGAAGATTTCTTGCTCCATACTTACCAGTTTGGTATTGATCTCTTTCTCAAAAATTTTCAGCTCCAATGGCTTGGAAATAACCAGTGCTAATAAGACTGCCATGATTAGTCGTGGGAAGGCAACCCCCATATCTTTCCACCAGTTACCGTGATTTTTCATACTGGCAACGATATATCGGTCGAGGTTATAGATCATGAATCCCCAAACCATACCAAAGAAGATCGCCATTGGCCAGTTGTCGAATACCGTAAAAATGGCGTAGCTAGAAGACAAGAAAGCCAAGATACCTGTAAAAATAACCGTACCCCCTACCCCAATGAAACGCGATTCATCAGACGGGCAGTGTTGAAGTACATCGCGGTCGACACCAGAACTAAACAAGAAAAACTCTTTCAAACTAAAGCGCTGTCTTTTAGGCGCTTGTTCTTGTTGGCTGATTGGTGCTTTCCAGTAGTTGTTTTCCATATCGTCGTCTGGGAAACCACCTTTAGTAGACGTTTGGTACGTCATCGTTGGTTTTTCCAGGAAACTAGAAAAATCAGGTTTGCTATTACTCGAATCCAGTTGGTGGATCGTTTCTTTTGATTCTGTAGTTGGTTTATTGATTGGCGGAGTCTCAACAGCTTTATTGTGAGAGATTCCCATTTCGGTTTGCAATTTCTGGTGGAACTTAGCTGCTTTTAGTGCAGGTGCCACCAGGTGTGCATTTTTCTGGCGTGGGCGGCCATTTGCGATATCTGCTTTTACTTTTTCTGCTGTTTCGGCTGGATTACTGAATGTAGTCAATACCGGAAT
>JALEHC010000198.1 GCA_022763215.1 Saprospiraceae bacterium | reverse complement strand
CTCAGGCGCAAAAATTTTGTCAATCGGCCCGGTAGTACCGTCGATCTACGGCCCAATTTACGTAGGCTCTCTTTAGCTACCTCATCGGCACTTATACTCGCGCCGTACTGCATATTGGCACGTTTCGCGAAAGCGGTATCCACAGGCCCCGGTGCCACACTCAACACATCGATTCCTATCGGTTTCATCTCTATATATAAGGCTTCGGCCAATGATTGTACGTAGGCTTTGGTGGCAGCATAATGCGCCGCATTGGGCGTCCCTTGAAAGCTTACCAACGAACTAAGCAGTAAAATTCCTCCTTTCTTTTTCGCGGCCATTTTCAGGCTAAAATGATGTGTCAATATCAATAATGCTTCACAATTGAGGCGTAACATATTCAGCTCGGTGTCCAGATTACTGTCGAGAAATTTTCCGGAAGTTCCGTAACCTGCATTTGCGATAAGCAGGCCGATTTCGACTTTTTCACAAGCTTTGATTACTTCATCCACGCCTTGTCTTTGCGACAAATCTGTGACTACCACTTTCGTGGAAATACCATGTTCCTTTTTCAATTGCGCTGACAGCGCTACTAGTTTGTCTTCACTTCTGGCTGTGAGGACCAGATTTAGTTGGGCTTTCGCCAAATGCACTGCAAAGGCACGACCAATGCCGGAAGAAGCTCCGGTAATAAGTGCCCAATTGCCATACTGTTGTAAAAGAGATGAGTTGATTGACATAAAGAATAGCTTTTAATGCAGCTACAAAATTACATTCACGGATGCTTATCAACGATAACATTTGTTAATGCTTTCTATGTTTTCCAAGTATAAGTCTGCTCCTCAAGAAGACAAATCCGAAAAACGGAAGGCATCAATGCTATGAGATAATTATTTGCTGAAAAGCTGGGGCTTAGATAGTTAGAGAGAATGACACATAAGTGAAGTTTTGGCCTGTCGCCTGTGTTTTTATTGCATTTTTTGGCAAAAAGGATTAAGTTACAGGTTAAAGATTCGTCTTTGATAAAGAATAATATCGCCATGCAATCAACAAATGTTGCTACAAACCGGGAACCAAAAAAATGGCGCATTTCGGCTGATGACTATCAACGAATGGCTGCCGTAGGCATTTTTGTGGACCAACCCCGCGTCGAATTAATTAATGGTGAAATTATTGAAATGAGCCCACAATCCAACATCCACATTAGTCATGTAGACAAAATTTCGAGATTTTTTTATCAAATACTCTTTGAAGAAATTCTCGTTCGGACTCAAAGTGCAGTAAGGCTAGATGAATACTCGGAACCAGAACCAGATATTACGATACTGAAGTTCCAAAATCATTATTATAAGGATCGAGCAGCTACAGCCGAAGACATCTACTTGGTTGTTGAAGTTGCCATTACAACACTACAGCTAGACCGCAATACCAAAGGAACTAAATACGCTCAAGCTGGCATACCCGAATATTGGATCGTTATTCCAGAGCAAAAAGAAGTGGAAGTTTACCGTCAACCTAAAGACGGAATTTATCAAATCAAACAGACTTTCACACCTTCAGATGAATGGATTTTCCAACCTTTTGAGCAAGTCATAAAAGGTACCGATTTATTACTCTGATGCGCTCTGCCCTTGTTTTTTCAATCGACTCAAATGAACTGGCGTAATTCCAAGGTAAGAAGCAATCATGTGCTGCGGCACCCGATTGTGGATATTTGGAAAAATTTCTCCAATTTGGTCATATCGCTCTTTGGGCGACTTGGTATATAAGTATTCGATTCTCGTGTCCAGATAATTAAAGTAATATTCTGCAATGGTACGCCCTAACTTCTCGCCTTCTTTCAGGTGCTCGTACCCCCAGTCAATTGCACTTCTCGGCAATATTATCGCCCTTGTTTGCTCCAGTGCCTGTAAAGCATAAACCGCCTTTTGCTGAAGTAAGAAACTGCGATAATCCGCGATAAATTGATTTTCTAAAGCGAAGTGGGTGGTGTGTTCTACGCCATTCAAGTCTGTGATAGTCACCCTCACGATGCCCTGCTCTATGAAAAACACCTCGTTGGCAACTTTTCCGGGTTGGCTAAGTAGCGCCTTGCGGGCAAACGTTTTTCTTTCGGCTTTCGCCAAAAATCCATTCAGCTCAGCTTCTGTCGCCTCTATCATACTACCAATTGCTGCGCGCACCGCTTTCATTCCTCCGTCTTGTTGTTCAGGTATTCTGCTGCTGCTTCCAGCTCTTCGTAGAAAGCTTCACCGTACTTTCGTAAAATGGCTGCTTTCGCAAATTCGTAGACGCGCACTTTTTTCTCTTTTCCTAGTTCGCAGGCAGCAGAACAAATGTCCCAGCGATCGTAGTTGAGAGCCTGAAAATCACTTTTATCGTCCTTCTCTACCCGAATAGGATATAAATGACAACTAACTGGTTTTTTGAAATCAATGACACCATCGTAATAAGCCTTTTCGATACCACACTGGGCCATACCCAATTCATTGTAGGTCATGTAAGCACAAGGGCCACCATCAATCAGGGGTGTTCCGTGCATTTGATTGTCTTCGTAAAACGTGTATAACCCTTCCTTTTTGAGTACTGCCAGACCAGCTGGAGAAAGATAGGGCTTGATATCTTTATAAATTTTCTTCAAGATGGGGAGTTCTTCATCTTCCAAGGGAGCACCAAACTCCCCTTCCCAGCAGCATGCACCTTTACAGGCGTCAAGATTGCACATAAACTGCTCCTCCAATACATCATCACTCACCAAAATGTCTTGTACAATGACCATAATTAATCTATTTTCCTTTTTTGAGCCTCAAAACTTCGTCTGCCTTATGGCAGAATTTTATAATAAAATAGAATTGACGGTTGCTTAATAAGAGATAATCACTAAAAATTGTAATTTAGGGCAAAATTATTAATGCATAATCATATGAATCGACTATTGTTGACTGCCGTTTTGCTTTTTATTGTAAGTGGTGTATTTGCGCAAGCAAAATCGAATGAAGCTGCGATTGAACAGGAAACATCAAAGTTGGTAGCTCTTTACCAACTCGACAAAAAGCAGGCAAAAGAGATGAAAGTTATTCAGGAGCGAAAATTCAATAATCTGGAACAAATCGCTTCCCTGAAAACAAGCAATAATGAGCTTTATACGCAGAAGAGAATCGCCATTGATAAAGGTACAGATGCCTCTATCAGAAAAATGCTTAATAAAGATCAAATGGCCATCTATAATAGCCAAAAGCTCGAACAGCGAAAAGAACAGGCGGCACTTATCAAGAAAATGAAACAGGAAGGAGCCAGTAAAGAGGATATTCAAAAAGCAATTGATCGTCTTAAGAATCAATAATATATCCATGAGCAGCCCAATTGGGCTGCTTTATAGCTCTCCTATTTCGCAAGTCTGCGCACCCTTTGTCAACCAACAGCACATTTTTGTCCAAATAGTGGCTTCCTGACAGAACAATTACATAGTCAGGGGTGTAAAATTTTAGGATTTCCCATTTAAAATTTGGACAACAACATAATTTTAATTTTTTGTGTTGAATATCTGAATTGTAAAATGTACTTTATGCCGCTGCATAAAGCACTTACAAGTAGTTTGATCGAATGAATAGCATTCTGGTCTTGATGTGGTTGGAAATAAATTTCTTTAAATAAAATACAATAGCGAATTAATGGATCCTCTTAAACAGAAATTCAGTGCAAAATCTGCTGCTCTGAGAACAGAACTCAGAGCCCTGATCAAAGAACATGGCCAACTCAAAGTAGATGAAGTAAAACTGGCTCAGGTCTTTGGTGGTGCCCGTGGCATCAAAATGATGATTTGGGAAACTTCTCAGCTTGACCCCGTCAAAGGAATTCGTTTTAGAGGTTATTCCATTCCGGAATTACGTGAACAACTACCTAAAGGTGTCGATGGGCTCGAACCACGCCCAGAAGGCCTTTTCTGGCTTATGCTCGTAGGCGAAATTCCGACCGCCGAGGAAGTAGATTGGCTTACCGACCAATGGCGGAAACGTGCCGAAGTCCCACAACACGTTTTCAAAGTATTAGACAGCCTCCCTGCTGATACGCACCCAATGACTCAGTTTACAATGGCGATTTCTGCTATGCAAACGGATAGCAACTTCGCACAGCGCTATGCAGAAGGCCTAAGCAAAACCGAATTTTGGGATCCTACTTATGAGGATACCATGAACCTCATCGCTCGTCTTCCAAGAGTAGCTGCATACATTTATCGTCGTACTTACCACAACGGCGAGCACATTGCTCCTGATCCGTCTTTGGACTGGGCCGGAAACTTTGCACACATGCTGGGCATACCTGGCAATGAGTTCAAAAGCTTGATGCGCTTGTATCTGACGATCCATGCAGACCACGAAGGCGGTAACGCTTCTGCTCACACCACACACTTGGTAGGGTCAACTTTGAGCGATGTTTATTATTCACTTTCTTCAGGTATGGGTGCTTTGGCTGGCCCGCTACACGGTTTGGCGAATCAGGAAGTGATCAAGTGGATTTTTGAAATGCTGGAAGAAATTGGTACCAAAACACCTACCAAAGAACAGATCGCTGATTATGTGAATAAAACACTGGAAGCCGGAAAAGTAATTCCTGGTTATGGTCACGCTGTTTTGCGTCAGCCAGACCCTCGTTTTATGGCACAAAAGCGTTTTGCCGAAGAGCACCTCAAAGATAGCGATATCGTAAATGTAGTTTGGAAAGTTTTTGATGTTGTACCAGGTATCCTAGAAGGACTTGGAAAAGTGAAAAACCCATGGCCAAACGTAGATGCGCACTCTGGTGCAATTTTGGTTCACTATGGCCTGACTGAGTATAGCTACTATACAGTACTATTTGGCGTAAGCCGCGCACTAGGTGTACTTTCAGCTATGTGCTGGTCACGTGCATTGGGTATGCCACTGGAACGTCCAAAGTCTGTAACTAGTGAATGGGTAAAAAAAGTAGTTGAAGAAGCAAAGGCTTAATTTGCCAATTGCAATTACTATAATAAGAGGCCAGGCTTTACAGAAAGTACTGGCCTCTTGTGCTTTTAAGCCCGTTTATTTGCGAAAGCAGGCCATTTACAGCCCAGCCGCCTCACCAATAATAGGGAGGGCAAGACTCTGCGGATAATATTTTTTGGAGGATTATAAAAATCGCTTATTTTTGATGCAAGTCTGAATAGAGACGCAATAACAAGATTTGTTGTAACACAAATAAAACCAAACCATGGAATTTCCTAAGGATCTGAAATACACTAAAGAGCACGAGTGGATAAAAATTGACGGAAATATCGCAACTGTAGGAATTACAGATTTCGCGCAAAGCGAACTAGGCGATATTGTGTATGTAGAAGTAGAAACCGTTGACGAAGAGCTCGACAGAGATGATGTTTTTGGCACGGTAGAAGCAGTAAAAACCACTTCCGACCTATTTATGCCTGTTTCTGGTAAAGTCATCGAATTTAATGAAAGTCTCGAATCTGATCCGGAGCAAGTAAATGGTTCGCCATATGCTGATGGATGGATGATCAAGATAGAGATGAGTGATACTTCAGAAATCGAAGATTTGATGGATGCGACAGCTTATGAAGAATTAGTTGCCTAATTTTTTTTCGGTGCTTCACACCAAAAAAAATGCATTCTGCATCTATGTAAATAGATAATCTGCTGAAAACTGAAAAGCAGTTGAAGCAGCAAATAAAATACAATTGAAAAAATTTATTCCTGCGCTTTTATGGGCATCTGTGATTTGTGTTTTATCACTCATCCCGTCAAAGAGCCTGCCGGAAATTCATTTTGATTTGCTGGCACCGGATAAGTTAGCCCACGCTGCTGTTTATGCCTTGCTCAGTTTTTTGACATTGCTGGGTTTTGAGCAGCGAACTTGGCGGAGTATTTTTTGGTCATTTGTATTACCAACGATATTGGGTATATTACTGGAAATTTGCCAGTATTTATTTTTTCCAGACCGATATTTTGAATTCTTTGACATAATTGCTAATATTTTAGGTGCAATTATTGGTATAATTGCATTGATTTTTTATCATAAAACCTTGTCAGTATGGATATTTCAATTGCTGGCGGTCCTCTTTCTGGTATGATGATTGGAGTTTTAGTAGCAGTTGTCGCATTGATTTTTGTGATGCGCTACTACCTATCAAAAGGATCAGAGGGTGGATTGGCCGAGAAGTACGCGGACAAGCCAGGCAAGTCTCCTCTTAAGGCTCGTGCTAAGTATCCGGAAGCTGATGCATTCAGCTTAAGCGGTACTTTCTTCAACCTCGGCCTTGTGGTTTCTATTGGCTTGACAATACTGGCATTCAGCTGGACGCAATATGAGGAAAAGATTGACATTCCTGAAGATGCGTTAGTAATGGAAGACGATATCGAAATCGAACCTCCACGTACTGCTGAACCGCCACCACCGCCACCACCTCCACCACCACCGGTGATCGAAGAGGTACCAGAAGAAGAAATTCTTGAAGAAGAAGAACCGGAATTTGTCGACCAAAGTGTTGATGAAGAAACAGTTGTTGAACGTCCGGATCCGGTGGAAGATGCACCACCACCGCCTCCGCCACCACCACCGCCACCACCAAAACCAAAGGTGGAGGAAATCTTTAAGGTGGTAGAGCAAATGCCTCGTTTCCCAGGTTGTGAAGACCTACCGAGCAAGGCTGAGAAAGATCAGTGTGCGCAGCGTAAACTACTTGAGTTTATTTACAAAAACATCAAGTACCCTGCAATCGCTCGTGAAAACGGTGTAGAAGGTACTGTTGTTGTGCAGTTTGTCGTTGATAAAGACGGCTCTATTGATGATGCGAAAGTAGTTCGTGACATCGGTGCACAATGTGGCCAGGAAGCACTTCGCGTTGTTGAAATGATGAATAATCAGGGCCTTAAATGGACACCTGGTAAGCAGCGTGGACGTGCCGTAAAGGTACAGTTTAACCTTCCGGTTAAATTCCGCCTTGAATAGGACTTCTTCTATTCGCTTCATAAAATGGCTAATGCTCTCAGGAGTGTTAGCCATTTTTTTTGTCCATTCCGCTCCGCTTTTAGAAAACTTTAACCCCTCTACTCTTTGACACCCGCCATAGTAGAGATATATTTAAGATTCAACACATACCAGCTTTTTGGTGTTAATTAAAAAAACCAATAGGTATATTGGTCTGACCTTCTTACACGTCTCTGCCTGCTGCCTCCTCGCCACTCGGCGGGCAGGTTCGGTAAATCATTCAAACAGGCATTTTTTTGGAAGTTATCAGCACCAATTCTATTCAAAATAATAATAATGAGGATTCTATTTTTATTGGTCGGGTTATTCTTTTCTGTTGCCCTTAGCGGGCAAAATGCGCGCCTGGCACAACAATACTACAATGATGGAGAGTACGAAAAGGCGGCCATTCTCTACGAAAAGCTCTATGAACGCAATAAAGCAAATGATTACTACTTTGATCGTTTTATCGATTGCTTGATTTATCTTGAGCAGTACGAACGTTGCGAAAAAGCCGTCAAGGAAGAAATTCGGCGACAGCCAGACAATAGTAAGCTATATGTTACTTACGGTAAATTGCTTGAAAGCCAATACCGCGACGAAGAGGCTGATGAACAGTATCGAAAAGCCATTGAAAATTTGCCTCCCAATCAATACCAAATTACAAGGCTGGCCAATGCTTTTATTCGACAAACCAAATTTGACTTGGCAATTGCGACTTACGAAAAGGGTATGAAAGCCTTAAAAGATGATAATATTTTTGCTTACAGCTTAGGTGATTTGTACCGTCGAAAAGGAGAAGCCAAAAAAATGATCAAATATTACTTGGCGAGCCTCAACGCCAATCCAGCCAGAATTGGCAATTTGAAAACACTCTTTCAACGCTATTTGCAAAAAGAAGATTATAAAGAACTACAAGCCCAGCTTTATCAAAAAATTCAGGAAGATGGAGATGCATTGCATTATCCTGAATTACTCACCTGGGTATTTATACAAGAAAAAGATTACGACAATGCATTCCGTCAGGTACGTGCTATTGATCGCCGCTTACGCGAAAATGGTGGCCGCGTATACCGCCTTGCTGAAATTGCAGCTACAGACGGCGACTACGATTCCGCTATAAAAGCCTATGAATATATTGTGGAGAAGAAAGGTCGTGCCTCTACCTTCTACTTAGACGCCAAACGAGAAGCCCTGCGGGCCAGAAGAAATAAACTGGTAGATGGCTTTGACTATACAGAAGAAGATTTGCGTATACTTGAGCAACAATATGAAGCTTTTCTTAATGAATTTGGACGTTCCAAAATCACAGCCGATATCATTTATGAATTGGCGAGCCTGGAAGCATTTTATTTGAATGACCTCGACAAAGCCATTAAGCTATTGGATGAAATGATCGCATTTCCGAATGTGGATGAATTTATTCAAGCCGAAGGCAAACTCAACCTAGCTGATTTTTACCTAATGAAAGGAGACATTTGGGAAGCTACGCTTTTATACTCTCAGGTAGACAAAGCTTTCAAGGATGACTTGCTGGGTAGCGAAGCGCGATTGCGCAATGCTCGATTGTCTTACTACAATGGTGATTTTCAATGGGCACAGGCACAATGCGATGTACTTAAAGCATCTACTTCCAAATTGATTGCCAACGACGCACTAGATTTGTCTGTATTTATTATGGATAATCTGGGGTTGGATACGACGATTGCAGCCATGAAGTTGTACTCTGAAGCAGAATTACTGGTTTTCCAGAATCGCTTTGAGGATGCATTTCAAAAAATGGATACCCTCTCACAAGATTTCCCGGAACACTCTTTGAAAGACGATGTCCTTTATCTGAAGTCCAAAATTTATTACAAAAAACGGGAGTTTTCAACAGCAGCAGAACTGTTACAGAATATTATCGATAATCATCCGGAAGAAATTCGGGCCGATAATGCCCTATACGAGTTGGCTAAGTTATACGAAAAACAACTTGACGATCAAGAAAAAGCCAAAACCTTATACGAGAAACTATTTATTGAGTATTCCGGAAGTACCTTTGCCGTAGATGCCAGAAAGAAATACCGAATACTTAGAGGAGATAGTATACAATAGGGTACAAACCAGACAAGCTGTTTTATGCACAAAAGGCGTAAGACAGCTTGAAATAATTTGAAGTCCCTTAAATATGTGGGTAAAATTTGCTGAGCCTTTCCGCCGAATGGCGTGAAGGCCGCTATAAAAAAGACGCTTGTTAGCATCCAATTAAATTGGATGCTACTTAACGCGCATGTTCTTTTCGTCAGAAACAGTCAGTTTCGCACGTCCTTTTGCACGACGACGAGCTAATACCTTACGACCATTTTTAGTTGCCATTCTTGTACGGAAACCGTGCTTATTAGTACGCTTTCTTTTCGAAGGTTGATATGTTCTTTTCATTTTTGCTTTCTTTAGTTATCCGAAAAGCTTATGATTCGGATAGGTGTCTGAAAAAGTGGGACAAAGGTAATTGTATTTTTATATATAACCAAACCTAAACGCCCCATAAATAACAGGAAAGTGCAGACTACCCCAAAAAGAATAGCCTGCACTTTTATATTTTCTGTAAAAACGTACTTATACGTGCATGATGTCTTCTTCCTTTACCTTTACCATCTTGTCTACACGATTGATGTAAGACTTTGTCAACTCATCCATTTCGTCTTCCTTAGATTTACCTGCATCTTCCGGATATCCATCCTTAACAGCCTTTTTAATATCCGACATGGCATCACGGCGAGCGTTACGAATACTCACTTTTGCATCTTCTCCTTCAGACTTCACTTTTTTGGCAAGGTCTTTACGACGATCTTCGGTCAACGGCGGAATGCTAATTCGCACAAGTTCACCGTCATTCATAGGAGTCAGGCCTAAGTTAGCTTCAAAAATAGCTTTCTCAATTGGGCCTAACATACTTTTTTCCCAAGGCTGAATAACGATGGTACGCGTGTCTGCTATAGAAACATTAGCCACCTGATTCATAGGCGTAGGTGATCCATAGTATGACACCAAAATTTCGGTGAATGTAGAAGCATTGGCTTTACCCGTACTAATTTTACCCAACTCTTTATTCAAGTGAGTAATAGAAGCTTCCATTGATTCTTTAGCAGTCTCAAAAATTAACTGAATATCTTCTTCCATAATCTGAAAATTTATCTATTAGTTGAAGTTGAAAAACTAATCATTTTTAATCATTTGCAGAGCGATAGCGCATCACTAGGTACAATAACATAACCAATGCCGACAAAGCAGCTGCTACATACGTCATCGCAGCCCACCAAAGTGCATCTTTAGCGCCAGCCTGCTCTTCGCCCCTAGCCACCCCTGACTGTTCTAACCAAGCCAATGCTCGATTACTCGCATCAAACTCCACTGGCAAGGTGATGAAGCTAAACAATGTAGTAATAAAAAATGCAATAATAGTAATGAGCATGATTTGTGGCATCGTATTGAGCGTCAGAAAAGCAATAATCAACAAAAATTGTTGCGCTTTCGCGGAAAGACTAACAATTGGTACTAATGCAGAACGCATTTGCAGAAAACTGTAAGCCGTAGCATGTTGAACGGCATGTCCACATTCGTGTGCAGCTACGGCAGCAGCAGCAACATTTCGGCCATGATAAACATCCGGACTCAAACTCACTCGTTTTTTTGCCGGATTGTAGTGATCAGATAAAAAACCACGGCCTTCCACGATATCTACATCATGAATACCATAATGATCCAGCATTGTCTGAGCGATTTCTCTACCACTCATACCATTTCGCAAGCCAACTTTGCTGTAATACTGAAATTTACTTTTTAGTCGATTGCTAATAAAACCACCTACTAAAGAGGCGATCAAACCAATGATCATATAACCATAATACGCACCCATATTACTGATTTTTAGGCATCTATCAGGTCAAATCGCGTATAATCCTGAATCGCTTTCGGAATGCGAATACCTTCAGGTGTCTGGTTGTTTTCCAACAAAGCTGCAACAATACGTGCCAATGCAAGGGCACTACCGTTGAGTGTATGTGCCAGACGAGTTGATTTGCCATCCTTGAAGCGAAGCTTCATACGGTTGGCCTGATAGGTTTCAAAATTAGAGACAGAACTTACTTCCAGCCATCTTTTTTGGGCAGCAGAATATACTTCAAAATCAAAAGTCAACGCAGAAGTAAAACCCAGATCACCACCACATAATCGAAGAATACGATAGGGGAGTTCCAGTTTTTGTAACAAACTTTCTACATGCTGCACCATTTCATCCAGCGTCTCGTATGACTTGTCTGGATGTTGAATTTGTACAATTTCTACTTTATCAAACTGGTGAACCCTGTTAAGGCCTCTTACGTGTGCACCATAAGATCCAGCTTCTCTTCTAAAACAAGGAGTGTAGCCTGTCAGTTTGATTGGAAAATCATTCTCTTCTACTATGACGTCTCTGTAAATATTGGTCACAGGTACTTCTGCAGTAGGGATCAAGTAAAGATCATCCTTTTCGGCATGGTACATTTGCCCTTCTTTATCTGGCAATTGTCCGGTTGCTCTGGCGGTATCTTCGTTAACCAATAAAGGCGGAATAATTTCTTCATAACCAGCTTTATGTGCTTCATCCAAGAAGAAATTAATTAATGCCCGTTGTAGTTTGGCACCTTTTGCCCGATATAAAGGAAAACCAGAGCCCGTAATTTTTGTTCCGAGTTCAAGGTCAAACAAGTTATATTTTTTGGCTAATTCCCAGTGTGGTAGTGCATCATCGCCCAATTCTGGCAATGTACCAGACCAATCTTTGGCAATTTCGTTGTCTTCATCCGTTGAGCCTTTAGGAACAGAAGGATGCGGGACATTGGGAACGTTGTACAGTTTTTCCTGTAGGCTTGCTTTAACCGTTTTAAAATTTTCCTCCAGCTCAGCACTGTCAGTTTTTAATTGCCCGACTTTTGCTTTCATGGCATCCGCTTCGTCCCGTTTGCCCTGTTTGAAAAGTTGCCCAATTTCTTTGGACAGCCGATTTCTTTCGGCGAGCATTTCGTCCAGTTCAGTTTGGATTTTTTTTCGTTGGTCATCGAGTTGGATGATTTGATCGACCACGGCTTTGTCTTCGGTGCTAAAATTCCGCTTGTCCAGGCCATCCAGTACCTGTTGTTTGTGTTCGCGGATGTAGCTAAGTTGGAGCATAGAAATGTTATTATTTTAAAAAAATTGGAGAAATACTTGACCGGAACAAATTTTGTTCATTATTTTTGGTTAGAATTTTTGCAAAGATACTATTTGAATTTAAAAATTAAATGTATTTTTGCCACGACAACGTAAAGGCACATCATTTAGAAAGAAGCATCTTTATTAAGTTCGGTCAGAGGGTTTTACGTTTCATTTCCTACTTTTTTTTCCACTAACATTCTTGCTGATACCTTTATAAAAGGTTTGTTGTGTTAGAAAATAGTGCGACTTTAGTAGAAGCCTGGTAAACTAATGTAATTTCTCTGCTTTCATTTCCTTTGCAATAAATTTCTACTTTTAATCAAATCATTGAATTACTACTAATCTTTTAGAAGCATTCAACATTTTAAACACACATTTCTCAAATTATGCTGGATATATTGCAGTTAAACGACATGCTTGTACCGGAGCTCCGTGAGCTAGCCGAACAAATCGGCCTCAAAGGTTATAAGCGCTTGAACAAACAAGAGCTGATTCACAGAATCTTGGACCATCAGGCAGTCGTTGGCGCGACGGGAGGCCCAGAAGACAATAAGTCAAATTCAGAAGAACCTTCTAATAAAAAACCTCGCAAAGCCCGCCTAAAGGACGACGAGGAAGATAACAAAAAATCGACATCAGAAAGTTCCAATAGTTCCGAAGAATCATCTGATGACGAAAAGCCTAAAAAGGCTCGTTCGCGCAAACGAAACGACAAAGATAACGATAACGATCAACGCAATCAGGATCGCGATTCGAATGACGACGATAACCGCAGAAAAGGTAGTCGTGGTAGCGATAATCGCAGTGATGACTCTAACTCGCGCTCTGATCGTGATGACAGAAACGATCGGAATGATCGGAATGATCGCAGCGATCGTAAAGATCGTAACGACCGCAGTGATAGAAACGATCGGAATGATCGCAACAATAATGAAAATAAAGAGAATCAATTCGATATCGAATTGGATGGTATCATCGAAGGAGAAGGTATTCTTGAAATGATGCCTGATGGCTATGGATTCCTGCGTTCTGCAGACTATAACTATCTGACTTCTCCGGATGATATTTACGTATCTCCATCTCAAATCAAATTGTTTGGCTTACGTACTGGTGATACCGTGCGTGGCGCGATTCGCCCACCAAAAGAAGGAGAAAAATATTTCGCCCTTTTGCGTGTATCACTAATCAATGGCTTGAGCCCTCAGGATATCCGCGACCGAGTACCATTTGATTACCTGACACCGCTTTTCCCAGAAGAAAAGTTCAGATTGACTTCTTCTCCGACTGGCCGTGATTTTGGTAACCGAATGATCGACTTGTTCTCTCCAATTGGTAAAGGACAGCGTGGATTGATTGTAGCACAACCTAAAACAGGTAAAACGTTCTTGCTAAAAGACGTTGCCAATGCAATTGCAAAAAACCACCCGGAATGCTATTTGATCGTCCTATTGATCGATGAACGTCCGGAAGAGGTAACAGATATGAAGCGTTCTGTTAATGCAGAAGTTATTGCTTCTACTTTTGACGAACCTGCTGAAAACCACGTAAGAGTAGCTGGCGTAGTGCTGGAAAAAGCAAAACGTCTCGTAGAAAGTGGTCACGACGTTGTTATCCTATTGGATTCAATCACGCGTCTGGCTCGTGCCTACAACACCGTTGCTCCTGCAAGTGGTAAAGTATTGTCTGGTGGTGTGGAAGCTAACGCGCTACACAAACCGAAGAAATTCTTTGGTGCAGCCAGAAATATCGAAGATGGTGGCTCCTTGTCTATTTTGGCAACAGCCCTTATCGATACAGGATCGAAAATGGATAGTGTTATCTTTGAAGAATTCAAGGGTACTGGTAACATGGAGCTTCAATTGGATCGCTCTTTGGCAAACAAACGCCTATATCCTGCTATCGACCTTACAAAGTCAAGTACTCGTCGCGACGACTTGCTGCTCGACAAAGATACGCTACAGCGGATGTTCATTTTGCGCAACCACTTAGCAGATATGAAACCAGACGAAGCCATGGAGTTCTTGCGTAAAAATATGATGCATACATCAAGCAATGAAGAGTTCCTGACTTCCATGAATGGATAAAAAGTGATAACTTAGAAATTATTACGCAAAAAATAATTTTGGGAAAATCCTGGAGCCTCTGAATATTTATTCAGGGGCTTCGTTATTTCAAAACCTTGTATAATGAAAACCACTTATCTTTTCACCTTCTTATTGCTACTTAGCACTACTTACGCTACTGCGCAAATGTTTACTGCTCAGGAAGTGTTACAGAAAAGTATAGAATTTCATGACCCAGAGGGGAAATGGGGAACAACTCCAATTCGTTTTGAACTAAAAGAAACTCGTCCGGGAGGAACCGACCGGGAAACCGCTATCTATATCGATCTACCTCAGTCTCATTTCAAAATTGACCAAATTCGTAATGAGAACCGGATTATTCAGGAAGTGAAAGCTAATCAATGTAGCTACCAACTCGATGGCAGTACAGACATAAGCGAAGCAGATCAGTCCGCCTTTCGGCTAAATTGCGAGCGTACACGCACTATCCGCGACTATTACACCTACCTTTGGGGCTTGCCCATGAAGTTGAAAGACCCCGGTACAATTATTGAGGAGCCGGCCCTGAAGACTAACTTTCGGGGGCAAATTTGCCTGGCAATTAAGGTTACCTACGAAGAGGCTGTCGGCAAGGATACCTGGTATTTTTATTTTCACCCGACCACCTTTGCATTGATTGGGTATCGGTTTTATCATGATGAAGAAAAAAATGACGGAGAGTTCATCACCCTGGAAGGTCTGAAAACGATAAAAGACATCCGTATTCCGCGAAAGCGGAGCTGGTATGTGAATGAAGATGATAAATTTCTGGGAGCTGATATTTTGCAAAAATAATCAACGGAGATGCCAGCTATGGCCAGCACCTCCGTTAACATTAACCTTTCTTCAGTCCTGCTTTATATTGTTGAAGAAACTTCTGCAACTCCGTATCCAATTCTGACTCGTCACTCATAAAGCGAGTGGCTTTTTCTCCCTTTTCGGGAAATGTTTCCACATAAATTGAGCTGGAAGGGAATGCAAAACTTACCCCAAGGGTCTTCGCCAAATCCAGTATTGCTTTGAGAATATCGTGCTTCGCAGATAACTCATCGCTCCATGACCCCACTTCAAAAAATATATAAAACAGTATGTCAAGCGAAGAAGAACTCATCCCATTGAGGTGAATCTCAAAATAATCTTTACGAGTTTGTGGGTGGCTCTTTACGATTTCTTTTAATCCTTCCACAAATTTGTCAATAATATGAGTTGGTGTATCATAGGTGATGTTAATCTTGGTATTGAAGCGTCGATAGACGCGAAGTCCGTAGTTATTGACAATCATATCCGCTAGTCGGCCATTTGGTACATAAACCAACGAATTTTCGAAAGTACGCACCCTCGTTGAACGAAAGCCCACTTCTTCCACCGTTCCATCTACACCAGAAAAATTAATCCAGTCCCCAATCTGAAATGGTCGATCCAGAAAAATAGTCAATGAACCAAACAAATTCTTAACGGTATCCTGTGCCGCTAATGCTAAAGCCAAACCACCGATAGACAAACCTGCAATCAGTGCCGTGACATCGACATCTATCAACCGCAAAATTTGGATAATACCACCGACCACCACTACGGACTGCAATGTTCTTTGCAAAATAGGCATCAGTTGTTCATCAAGCTTACTGTCTGTTTTTTGAGTGTAAACTCTTGCATACCGAAGCATAATGTCAAGAATGCGCAATAAAATCAGTACAATCAAGATGGTCGTTACAATCTTGATCACCAAAAAAGTAAAGTTGGCTGCCTGAATCGGCAATTGCAAAGGAGGCAACAATACCTTGATAATCCGGATAATGAGAAGCACACTCAACAGTTGTGCAATCCGCTTAATCAGGCGGGGTTCTATCAGGGAAGGGTATATTTTGGAACTGGAAAATCGCTTTACAATCGGACTTAACACCCGACTAAAAATGGCATGCAACAAAAATGAAATCACAATAATAAAAGCCAACCCCAAATACTGCCAAACGGCTAGTCCCAAAAATTTGTTCTGCCCCAATTTGGGAAGCAAATTCAGCAACAAATCTGTACCATAAGGATACACCGTTTCATGCAATTTCGGAATATTGCTGACCGTTTCTTCAGAATAATACCAACGGCCATCAATTTTTTCAACATACACTTCTGGAAGTTCCCTTGGAAAAAGAGTATACACCTGACGCTGAGCAGAGGAGTCTTCCACATAGTCGGCGTTTTGGGGCAGTTTGTTCATCTGAACATACAATCCCTTACCATCCAATACTTGCTTAAGTTTGATGGCTAGGTTTTGAGCCCGAACACTATCGGTGATCCCATAAATAGCCTGAGCAGACTTACCCGGTTCGTAAGAATCGGGCTGTAAATAGTGCAAATGAACGTCAATGGTGTTGTAAGGAGTCTGAAGGGTCACTTCGGGGCCTTCATTGTTTTGGGCGAAAGCCGAAAAACTTAGTAAAGTGGTCAGTGTAAAAAGGAGTAATTTGCGAAGTGTCATGTCTATTTTTGTTGGTTTCTGTCAAAATACAAGTCTTCTTTTGACCTGCTTGCTGTATTATATTATTTTAAACTTAAATTTTGGCATGAAGCCTTAATTTTGTTTTGAAACGATTAAACCACTATTCAGGTTCTCAAACCAATAATTCCATGCACACTCCAACTCGTTTTGTTTTCTTACTCGTTTCCCTGCTATTGGGAAGTCCACTTTGGGCACAACGCATCCACCATGTTCAAGGTGATTTGCTCATTCAATTCGAATCAAATACAGATGTCCGAGCCTGGACAGAAAACCACCAGCGTTTTAATGGTGCGCCAACTACGCTGAAATTGATCAAAAAACTTTCTGATCCGCTTCATATCTGGGAGTTGCACTTCGATTATACTCGTATACCCGAACCTGCATTCCTTGCCGCTATCCAAAAACACCCAGAAGTCATTCATGCTCAGTTCAACCATTTTATGGAGCCACGGCTATTGCCAAATGATCCGCTTTTTAATAATCAATGGCAATATATCAATACCGGACAAACCGGCGGCACACCTGGTGCTGATATAGATATGGAGCTTGCCTGGGACATTACCACCGGCGGACTGACGCCACAAGGTGATACCATTGTGATTTGTGTTATCGATAATGGTGTGCAACAAGATCACCCAGACTTGGTCGATAATCTTTGGTTTAACCATGCCGAAATACCCGACAATAATATTGATGATGACAATAATGGCTATATCGATGATTATCGAGGCTGGAATGTAGTTGACGATGACGATGGTGTTATGGGAGGTAATCATGGTACCGCCGTATCAGGGATTGTTGGTGCAGTTGGCAACAACAATATCGGGGTGAGTGGCGTCAATTGGGACATCAAAATCATGGTAGTCGATCATGAGCTTAATGCCACCGAAGCCAGAGCCATTGAAGCTTATAATTATGCGTTGGTGCAGCGTAAGCGGTACAATGAAACCAACGGCCAGCAAGGAGCTTTTGTCGTAGTAACTAATTCTTCTTGGGGTGTAGATGGCGCCTTTGCCAGTGAAGCTCCGCTTTGGTGTGCCATGTACGATACACTTGGCCAATATGGTATTCTGAATGCAGGCGCTACCGCTAATAATAATGTCAATGTAGACCTTGAAGGTGACTTACCAACTTCTTGTCCATCGGACTTTCTAATTTCTGTGACCAATATGGATCACAATGATCAAAAGCTGACAGGCGCAGGTTTTGGCCCGTTTTCTATTGATCTGGGCGCATTTGGTGCCAATGTGTATACCACCAACATCAATACCAGTTATGGTAGCTTTGGAGGTACATCCGCTGCGACACCGCATGTAGCAGGTACTATCGCACTTTTGTATGCAGCACCTTGCCCTGACTTGATGCAAATTGCCAAAACAGATCCCGCTGCTGCTGCCTTAATTGCAAAAGACTACATTTTACAAGGTGTAGATGCAAATGCCAGCCTAGAAAACATTACCGTGACCGGAGGACGGCTCAATGCGTTTAAAAGTCTTCAAATGTTGATGGATGACTGTGGAGCCTGCCTTCCGCCTTTCGGCGAAAGCGTAAGCGGCCTGACTGATGTTGCGGCAACATTTAGTTGGACACAATTTGATAATGTTACACAAACTAATTTGCGCTGGCGCGCCATTGGGGCCCCAAACTGGACCGTTGTAGAAAATGCCACTAGTCCCTTCCAGTTTCCGACATTAAGCGCATGTACCGACTACGAAGTACAGCTTCAAGCTATTTGCGAAAGCGAAACAATCGATTATACTGCAAGTTTTGTGTTTCGGACAGATGGTTGTTGTGACCCTCCGGAAAATATATTGATCAGTGGTCTTACGATCAATGCGGTTGCCTTGACCTGGGACGACGTACTCGCTGCTAATACTTACAGTGTGCGCTATCGAGCAGAAGATGCCATCATCTGGAATACATTAACTACACCCAATCCATTTTTTAGTATTGCGAACTTAGATACTTGTGCCGTCTACGATTTACAGGTCCGCTCCAATTGCACGGATGGGTCTTTTTCCGCTTACAGCGATACACTCAAAATTAACACGCTGGGATGTGGCGGCTGCCTCGACTTTGATTATTGCCAACCAGATGAATTGGCTACAGGTGGCGAATGGATTCAGCGTGTCAAGATCGGACTTATTGAAAATATTAGTGGCAACAACAATGGTTATGGCGATTTTACTGGCGAGGAAGAAATTGAATTAATGGCCGGCGAAGAAAGTAGCATCGAACTCGAACCTGGTTATGCAGGCACCAATTGGGCCGAATATTTCCAACTCTGGATTGACCTCAATCAGGATGGTATTTTTAGTCAGAGTGAGTTATTATATGATCCGGGCGAGTCACTCAATACACCTCAGTCGGGTACGATCGACATACCACTGAGTGCTAAAGAAGGAAGCACCCGCCTGCGTATCGCCATGCAATTTCTTGATCCGGGAGGCCCCTGTAGCTTCACGCAGGAATTTGGAGAAGTAGAAGATTATTGCGTTTATATCAATAAAGTAGTTAGCGATTATCAGCCCATTGACATAGCGGAGATAGAGGTTTTTCCAAATCCATCTGCATCCGTTTTTGAGCTTCGCCTTTCGGCAAATTGGCCACTTGCGAACAGCTATTTGCAGGTGTTTGCTGCTGATGGTCGCCTTATGCATACCGCTAGCCTAAGAGACCGGCAGCTAAGCATCGCAGCAGATACATGGCCATCGGGTGTCTACTTCTTGCAAGTGCAAGGAGCAAATGGAAATAGCATCACAAAAAAATTGATCAAAAAATAGAGCTGTGGTAGAAAGGTTTTGCCTACATGTTTGTCCAATAAAGAAAACTTGGGCCATGAAGGCAAAACCCCTTTACATCTTACTATTCTTATTGGCGGTTGCTCTCCGTCTTTTTTTACATTACCGCACAGAACTGATTCCTGGCATCAATGGTGGGTATTACTTGGTGCAAGTGCGAAGTCTATTAGAAAAAGGGGAGCTAGGCTTTCCTGACTTTCCACTCTATTTTTATCTATTGGCTTTTATTACCAAAGCAGGAATGCTGTTGACTAAGCTGCCGCTCGAAATCGTGAGTATGCAAGTAGTCAAAATAGTTGATGCCATTGCTTTTCCTATGAGCATTGTGCCTTTATACTGGCTGCTTCGCCACAAAAATCTAAGTCTCTGGCAACAAGCACTAATTGTTTGTAGTGTACTTTTTTCATTTTCTGGAATAATGATGCTGGGTGATTTTCAGAAAAACGGCTTTGCTGTTCCTTTTTTATTGGCTTTTGTACATTTCGGAGGTGAGTATTTGCGAAAGCAAAAAAACTCGGATTTGATAAAAATGCTGAGTTGCTTTGGTCTGATTGCACTTACCCATTTTGGTGCTTTAGCCTTTGCTATGACCTATTTGATCATTGGTTTATTAATACATCAAGGTTGGCCGAGCATCTGGAAAGCTGGCCTGGTATTTTTAGCGGTATTGAG
>JALEHC010000197.1 GCA_022763215.1 Saprospiraceae bacterium | reverse complement strand
AGTATACCTCCCATAAACCGATTATCCAGTGATTTTAGGAAAGTGATACTCTCTTTATCTGCACGTCTCAAACGATCTTCCGCTTCAAACACGGCGATCACTTTGTCTGCATATTCAATCAATTCTTGTGAATCAGAATACTCATTCAAAGCGGCGCCTTCCATCAGTATATAATCGTATTGTTCTTCTAATGCTTTCAGAAAACCTTCAAAATCTTTGCCAGCAAATATTTCCGATGGCGAATCCCCCGTCTTTTTGCTGCCAATGATACTTATCTCTCCGTTCACTTGAAGTTTTGGCTTTCGGTTTTCTTTTTTTGCGTCATAGCTCGGCTCATTGCCTTCAACTAGCAGAGGATTTTCTGATGTTGGCAAATTAGCCCATTGAGTCAGATTATTGTGCTTAAAGTTGGTATCCAGAACTACGACTTTATTATTTTTTTTGCTGAGCGAGTAAGCGAGCGAAAGAATAGTAAAAGTCTTTCCACTATGTGCCTGAGTAGAGGTAAACAAAAAGCGCTTACTTCCCGACTGCTCCATGGTATACCGAATACGTCGAAGAGATTCTTTATAACTTACCAAATTTTTATTCAATCCCTGCCCATTAAAAACTTCTTGCAAATTCAAACTGCGTGCCTTGAGCTGATTAATAAATCCAATCAAATGAACACCGGTCAGATTTTCAAATTGTTGTGGCGAATTGAAGCTGGTATCAAATAAAATACCCAGGAAAATGAATAATACACCTATCGCCCCAGTCGCTGCCCCCGCAAAAGCTGCGAACAACAGTCGCTTTGATGGCTCTGGCTCTTCTGGTAATTGCGCATACTCAAAAACGGTAAGCGGATTGAGCGCACTTTCAGCGATTACCCGAGCATCATTGAGCCTTGAAAATGCCTGCAAATACTCCTGCATGGCAATCTCTTTTTGGCTTTCCAGCAAATCTATATTGGCTTCCGCCAAAACCAAATCAGAAGAATTCTCTTTTACTCTTTCGATTTCTTCATTAAGAGAGGTCACACTTTCTTCCGCTAATGACAAGCTTAGCTCTTCTTTTATACGCAGCTCAATCAGGCTATTCAGCAAAGCAACTTCCTCTTCCTTCGGCATACTGACTCGCTTTTGAGCCATATCTTCAATCAAATCACTGCGTTCCAGCCCCTTGGAAACCAAAACATCATCTTGTCCAAATTCCGTGTTTTCTACTTGATCTTCTTTCAAATCTTTTATTGAACCTTGTACTTGTTCCAGCTTTTCATTGAGCAATTGATATAAAGAAACGGCATTCTCCGACTTTTGAAATTCTTTGTCCAAATATTGATTTAGGCTGGCAATATTTCGTTTATGTCCAGCAATCGCTTTCTTGGCTTCTTCACGTGCCACTTCCAAATCTTTGAGCTGATCGACTACCGTTTCCGACTGCTTGTCCATATTCACGATATTCCGCCCTTGTTTGAAGGTATTCAGTTGTCGGGTCAGTTCATCTACTTTTGACTTCTTTTGTCGCGTCAAATCATCATAAAAATTCACCGCCTGATTTTCATCGCGATTTTGCATAAGCATATTATAGCGAATGAATAAAAGGATAAAGTTATTGACTGCAAACTCACATAATTCTGCTGATTCCGACTCAAACTCTACTCTCAGAAAATCAGTATCGCCAACTCGATCAATATTCAAATGTTCTGACAAAGACTCAAAATCATAGCCATAAGCTTTGGACAATTCCTTATAAATGGCATCTTCTTCTTTGGTAATATCAAAAAACCACAAGGAGTCTTGTGCCAAATACAAGCGATTAGAAAAAAAGCGAATATCTCGCTCACTAAATGTTATTTCCGCATCTTCCGGCAACGTACGAAATGGCTTTTGGCCAAGCATATCTGCCAACAAATCATGTGCCAGCAAACGATAACTCAACATGCGCATAGAAGTACGGGACTTCATCGTTTCTTTAAGATTACTAAACGCAGAGATGATTTCATATTTCTGTACAAATGCATCATCCGTACTCAGCTTAATTCGCTTGGTGGCTGTAATCCCGGTAGCTAATACCGCTTTGGATTTGAAGGTAGGAGGCTTCAGACCAATGAGGAAATAGGTCAGCCCGATTGCTGTGAATACAGCTAATAGCAACACCCATTTTCTGCGCCATAATACATTAAATAAGTAATATAAATCCATGGTCTGTTTTATGTACTTTTCACTTTCGTGAAATTCCTTTTTTATAAATGCAACACCTTAGAGCATCCCTCTTCAGGAGTTTGCCTTGTCTTGATTATTCTGCAACGATATTTTAAAGGGGTCCTTGATGTGCGAAGGTCTTCGCTTATTGTATTGGGGACTACTAACTACTAGGATATAAAGCAAACGCTTCGTTTTGTATATTCATTATATCCAAAACAAAAATACCAATTTTGATGCAGATATTCTTATTTTAAAGGCATTAATAATAAGAACTATGCGATCTGTCTTTGCACTCCTTGTTGGTATTGATACTTACCCTTCTCCTATTCCACCACTTAGCGGTTGTGTGGCCGATTTGAAACGGTTTCGACAACAATTGGAACAGCACGACCAAATTGATCTTCATGCCCAACAACTCACTAACGAAATGGCCACCAAAGGTCAAATTGTCAATGCATTTCAGCGACAGCTGGGCCAAGCAAAAGAAGGTGATACTGCCCTTTTTTATTTTTCCGGTCATGGTGCACAGGAAGCCGCTGGCACGGTATTTCATTCGGCGGAAGCCAATGATAAAATTCAAGGCTTAGTGTGTTATGATAGTTTTGCCAAAGCAGAGCAAAATCAGTATAACTTCCTATCAGACAAAGAGCTACGCTATCTCATCTCACAACTAGCTTTAAGCAAAGCACATGTAGTTTTGATCTTTGATTGTTGCCATAGTGGCGAAAATACAAGAAGCGCAGAGAAAAATATCCGCAAGCGACAAATTGGCTACCAGCGCAATTTGAGTACTCCTTTTCCAGCTCGACCGTATGCGGATTTTATTTTCGCAGACCACATCCCTGCATCCCGATTTCAAGAAGAACCGATTTCCACCGTTCTGCCAGAAGCACCACATGTACAGTTGGCTGCTTGTCTGCCCTCTCAGTCGGCCTATGAAGTGGATGGAGCAGGGCTTTTCACCACTCAACTGGTTCGGCTGTTACAAGAGAGCAACAATTTTATCGACTATCAGACTTTAAAAAGTAAGCTGCCGCACTATATTCCTGCTAAATTCAGCCAAACACCCTTGGTTTACACGCCTTTCGGCAATGTCTTACATGATCTTTTCCTCGGATTTCCCAATGTCCAGCCACCTTCAGCAAATGCTCAAGTTTTCCGGATTGAAGATAAGTGGTATATGGACATGGGCCTAATGCACGGGCTTTCGCCAAATCATAAACAACTGAAAGTGACCGACCGGGAAAATGCAAAAACATGGACGGCAAAGGTGCTTAGAGTGGAAGACAACCGTACCCTACTCGAACTACCGCCCGAAATCGAAGACCACGGCCAGCTTACGGTCGCTTTTGATGCACTGCCAGTTCCACCTGCTGCTATTTGGATGAAGGATTATGCAGATAATCAGGCACTTGTGCGAAAGCTGGAAACAGTTCTTTGGAAAGAAAATTCCATTTTTGCGCAAGCAGAATCAGAAGAAAAAGCAGACTTCATTGTCCATTTTGGACAAGAAAAAATAAAAATCACCGCTGCTCAAAACCAGCAGTATTATCTCGTGCCCTTGCTTAATATCGCAGATCAGGTGGAGCAAAATATACTCTTCTTTCTCAGCCACATGGCACATTGGCTAAGAGTTAAAAACTTCAATAATCAGATGCCCTCCCGCATACCGGCAGATGGTCTGGAATTCAAATTACACACCATTAATCGCTGGGATGTAGAAGAGTCACATATTTTGCGAAAGCAGGAAATTCCCTTAAAATTTGAAGAAGAACAAGGTAATTATTTCAAAAAACTGAAGCTTTCCATTACTAATAAATTACCGTTCAAAGTGCATGTAAGCTTGCTGTACCTCAACATGAATTTCGCGGTAGAGCCGCGAGTGTTACAGCCGGAAGTGATGGAACTCGAACCTGGCAAAACCGTCTACGCATTTGACGGAAGTCCGTTCAAGCTAAAACTGGAAGAAGAAGTACCCGCTTTCAAGCTGGATTATTGTTATTTCTATTTTAAATTAATCGCCAGTACAAATGCTTTTCGAGTAGATACATTCAAGCAAGATGCGCTGCCCAAGCCAACGCAGTCAAATACTCGGGTAGTAGGCAGAAAAAAGCCAAATACCTTGTCAAAAAGTACCTGGCGAAGTGATTTATTTATCTTTCAATTTGAAAATCCAATGCTTTAGACTATTCATTGCTAGAAGAGCGATTCCAGAAATATTGGAAACCAATATT
>JALEHC010000196.1 GCA_022763215.1 Saprospiraceae bacterium | reverse complement strand
TGCCCAGTTCTTCTTTAATCAGGTCATCTGTACTAGTCATCACGTCTTCTACGACATAATGTCTGGTATCAATAGCTGGGTTTTCAATCAGCTGAACGTGACCATTTGTCCATTCAATGCGAACACTGTCAACCGTTTCGTATTGTGCTAAACCAAAGTGAAAGACACTACTGTGTTGAGAAGCATGGCTCGCGCCACCACCATAAAGTTCTTTTACAAAACCTTCTCCACCTGCAAAAACCCATACTTTTGAACCATAAGCATCTCTATTACTGACAACACCTTCCAGTTTAAACTGAATATAGTGATTGTCATTTACAGTTTGATTGACATAAAACTTGGAGTGACCTCCAAATTCATCAAGCGCAACCGTTACGATATCCAGATCACCATCTTCGTCATAATCGCCATAAGCCATTCCGTGAACATAGTTTGGATCGCCCAGACCGGCTTCAGTTGTTACATCCGTAAAAGTCTTATCGCCATTGTTCATGTACAATTTATCCGGATCAAAAGTCGCTGTTGCAAACTCAGGAAGTGCTGGAATCCGGCCATTGGCAACATAAAGATCTTCCCAGGTATCATTATCAACATCAAAAAACGCTGTTCCCCATCCTGTTGTATTTAGATTACTTTGGGTTGGAACTGTTGCATTCTCGACACCTGCTTCAGTGGTAATATCCACAAAATTACCATCTATGTTCTCAATCAAAATATTGCGGCCGATATTAGTGGTGTAATAGTCAAAATCGTGGTCATGATCAAAGTCACCGGCTGCAATACCCATACCAAATGCCTGAACATTGGAACCCGTTTCCACGGAAACGTCCGTAAAATTATCCATTGGATAATTATTGCGATACATAGAATTAGGCGTAAGGAATAAACCAAAGTCATTGGCCAGATAAAGATCCAAGTCGCCATCCATATCATAATCCGTAGGCGCAGCGGCAATCGTACATCCTGGATCATCTACATTCAGAAAAGTGGCAACCTCTGTGAATGTCAAATCCCCATTGTTGAGGTAAAGAAAATTTGGATAACAATCATGTGCAATACCATTAATCGCGCCATTTTCATCAGTAGTGAAATTGGCTTCCAAAATGTGGTTCATGACATACACATCCAGATATCCGTCCTTATTATAATCAAGAAAAGCGGCACCCATAGCGAAAGCTTCATGTGTAATGCCTGCTTGTTCTCCTATTTCTGTAAATGTCCCATCTCCATTATTGAGGAATAACAAGCTGCGTGCATCCGGTAATTCTGAGCCTTCAAAGCGTTCCCAAGTAGCTATGAAAATATCGCGATCACCATCGTTATCAATATCGCCGGTGGTAACACCCATGGTGTTGTAGTTATAAGTTATACCAAGACCAATATTATCTAAAACTCTGGAAAAAGTCCCATCTCCATTGTTTCGAAAAATTCGGTCTTCCTTATATCCACTGGTTACATAAATATCTTCATCACCATCTAGGTCATAATCAAAGAAAGCAGCTCCACCGCCCATAAGTAGGCGCGCACGGAAATCATGCTCAAACCCAATAGAAGAACTCTGCTCAGAAAATATCTGAGCAGAGATCATGGATATATTACAAAAGAATAGGATTGATAAAAATAATCCTTGCTTCTTCATAATACTATATTATTTGTTCAAAATCATCACCTTAGAATCTATTGCTTCCCCGTCAATTGACAAGAAGTATAGGTAAGAACCAGAGGCAAGGCGGTTGCCGTTTACTTCCAGTTTACCAAAACCAGGCTGATTGATGTCGAATGTTTGAATTAAAACTCCAGTTACGTCACGAATTTCAATTTGTACATTGTTCAAACCACGTGGAACGTAGTACTGAATTTCAGTAGTCGTTTGGTACGGATTTGGTGCATTTTGCAGCAAATAAGCATCTTTTGCCGTAAGGCCAAGCTCGGCATCAGAACAACAATTGCCCAAGCTTTCGCGAATAACTCGGTTTTCTTGCTTTAAATCTTCATAAGCAGAAACCAAAGCATTCATTTGGCGACGCATTTCGTTCATTGCATTAATCAATTCCAAACGATCTGTAGAGTTCAGCAGTTCATCTTGAATATTCTTAAAATCTTGTGGAAAAACAAGATCTTCCTGTGCTTCTCTCATTGGAGGAGCAACATCAAAGTCGTGGCCATTCACAAGCGTATTAGACTGACTTTCTGAATTACGCGTCGTATTTTTTTCAACAGCGCCAGGACGAGCTCCTGCTGGGCGACCATTGTTGTCTTGGCCATAAGTAACCTGGCTTAGACACAGGGCAAAAATAAATAGAGTGACAAGTTTTATATTTTTCATTACTATTTCTTTTTTCGATTTTAGATATTGATTGAGTACAGATTATTCTTCGTCGTCTGTTGTAGCAGTGGTTGTTTGTTGAACTTTATCATTTTTTAGTTCTGCAACCATCTTTGCCAAAGCTGCCATCTGCGCTTTCATTTCATTCATCTCTTCCAATTGTGCTTTCAAGGCTTCAATTTCTTTAGCTTGTGCTTCGATCTGCTGCTGCTGCTCCTGAACGGCATTTACCAAAAGGTATTTAACTGGGCCGCCATCAAAAGCCAAATAATCGTCGTTGTTGTCTGGGTAAAGTTTACGTACAGTATAAGGTGCAATTTTTTGCATATCCTGAGCGATGATACCAATATGCTCTTCTTCTGTATCGTAACCAGACTTTTCGTTGTACTGGAAAGTAACCGGCTTGATTTTCATGATGGTTTCCAATCCACTTTCAAAAGACTTGATGTTTTTCTTTAAGCGACGGTCAGAAGCTGCTGTCCAGTCACCTCCATTTGGCTTAACTGCATCGTCTGCTGATAGCTCAAGTTGGTGTTGAGGAGCAGGAACGCCGATACCCAAACGCTGGTTGGCTGCATCAATACGGACAGCTGTACCAAAAGAATTGTTAAAGAAGGTAGCACCTGTGGTTAGAATACCTGTAATATCACCAGTAAAGAATGAAGTACCTGTTACTTTGAAATTACCATTTACATCAAGAGGCACTGTTGGTGATACGTTAACACCAAGGCTACCTGATTTCACATATAGATTACCTGATTCTAC
>JALEHC010000195.1 GCA_022763215.1 Saprospiraceae bacterium | reverse complement strand
TGGACGAAGAAGTATCTATTCTGATTTTTGATATTAATGGTCAGATTGTTCGGAAGGTTCAATTTGAAAAAATTGCAGACCTTAGACAAACAATTGACATTGACCAAATACCAGCAGGAACGTACTTCGTTAATGTAAGAACCAACCTCCAACAAAAGACTTTGAAACTGATTAAACAGTAGAAAAGTTATTTGCTTTAATAGGATACCCTATCACTTTGAAAAGTGGTAGGGTATTTTTGTTTAAGCGCAAGAAATAATTCTACTTTTGCTGATTTTTCAATATTTTTATAGGGAATTATGGTCCATATTTTTAAAGAACACCACTTGACCACTAAGTGATTAATTAAATTTTGTTTAACCCTATTCTTTAATATTTCAGCATACGCTTTATAAAAGCGTAGCACCTAAAACCTTACTAACATGTCCGTAGCTTACGTTACCGGAAAAGGGAACCTTCGTGTTTACGATTCCAACCTATCAAAAGACCAGACCGTCTTGGATACTGGTGACATTCAACAAATTTGTATTGACGGAGGTGGCCAAACAATGTGGCTATTAACCAATGCAGGTATTAAGTGTGTCAACCTAAACACTTATGCCAGCAATTTGTCATGGAAAGAGCATATTGATTTTCCTGGTGGGACGACGGTCCAAGCTCAGGCAATAGCTGCTGGTGGAAATGGCGAATATTCTGCAACTTCTTACTGCTATTACATTGACCTGGATGGAAACATTGGCAGGCTCGACAGCAATGGCAACAATACCAATATACTTGCAGGATACAAGGCGCAGGATATTGCTATACCGAATTTACAACCACCTGCATCGCCCTCAGATTTACCTGATAAGATTTTGCCAGTTAGCTTTGTACTTACTTCGATTACGAAAGATGGACAAACGACTGATTATGCACATCATGGAAACTATCCGATCGTTTGGTTTGATGCGAAAGATCACTCTGAAACACCTACGCTTTATGGTTCTCCAGAAAACACGACTGATCTGATCTACGGAAACCTAGTTGTTGGTCTAGATTATGAACTAATAGGATTATTAGATTCGGATGGAAATTTTAAGCAATACGATACGAATTCACCGACGAGCCCGGTCAGCACCTATGACAACAATAATTTTTTGTTTGCAGGAACAAATATTTATCATCCTGATAGCCCCATTTTTGGTTATGAAGATGAGGAAATAAAAAAGACTCAACTGTATTTTGCACCACAAAATAGTCAAAACACGATGACTTATAACTGTGAGAATTACGCCACAGGAGCAATTGTTACCGCCTACACCTGGAATTTCTTTACAGGAGAATCCAACGTATAAAATCGAAAAGGCCCGACTTACAAGCAAGTACGGGCCTTTCCAATTATTTAGCGAAAGCTAGCCGAAACTAGCCGTTGATATACATCGCGTCTTTAACTGCCTTGATGATTTTGGTTGGATTTGGAAGATATGCATCTACCAAAGTCGGCGCATAAGGCAATGAAGTATCCGCAGAGTTTACTCGAATTACCGGTGCATCCAAATAATCGAAAGCATACTTTTGAACTTCGTAAGTTACCTCAGCAGAAACCCCTGCAAATGGCCATGACTCATCAACAACGATGATGCGATTTGTTTTCTTTACAGAATTTACGATGGTTTCGTGATCCATTGGACGAATCGTACGCAAATCGATTACTTCCGCAGAAATACCTTCTTTTTCTAGTTCTTCCGCAGCTTTTAGTGCCTCCAGGACCATTTTATTAAAAGAAACCAAGGTCACATCTGTTCCCTCTCTTCTGATCGCCGCTTTACCAATTGGTGTCGTATAATCGCCATCTGGCACTTCGCCTTTATGACCATACATGATCTCTGACTCCATCACACAGATTGGATCGTCATCGCGTATAGCAGATTTCAGCAATCCTTTTGAGTCAGCAGGATCGATACAAGAGATGACTTTCAAGCCTGGGCAATTTGCCAACCACGCTTCAAAAGTCTGAGAGTGCTGCTGTGCCAACTGTCCGGCAGAACCAGAAGGTCCACGAAAGACGATTGGACATTTAAATTCACCAGCAGATTGGGACAAGGTCTTAGCGGCATTATTGACGATTTGGTCAAACGCCAAGACAGCAAAGTTCCAAGTCATAAATTCAACGATTGGGCGAAGGCCGTTCATGGCAGCACCCACCCCGATACCAGCAAAGCCAAGCTCTGCGATAGGTGTATCAATAACACGCTTGGCGCCAAATTCGTCCAGCATGCCTTTACTTACTTTGTATGCACCGTTGTACTCGGCCACCTCCTCTCCCATCAGGAAGACATTTTCATCTCTGCGCATTTCTTCTGACATTGCTTCTCGCAATGCATCTCTGAGCGTTAATTCTCTTGCCATATCGTTTGCGTTCTGATTTTTCAATTTTTTTTGCCGATCAAAGGTAACAAATAACCATTTGAGGGCATCTTACTTATAGTTGCACAAAAATAGTAAAAGTACAATTATTAACAAGCTGCGGTGTAGACTGTTTGCAGCTGTGCCGAAAAGAGTCTATTTTTGCAGCGCAAAGTGTAACTTTCGTAAAACGTTACGTTACAACAATAAAGGCTCCGTTGGTGCCGTTCTGCGATTAGATAAAACCTCAAAACCATTATATTGTTAACAAATTAAAATGATACCAATGAAATTCAAGAATTTGAAGCAAATTGCAATTGTTGCTGCTTTTTTATTGACGGCAGCGTCCTTTACATCCTGTAATCGTGGCTATGGATGCCCAAGTAATTTCTCTGTTGAGCAAGTGGGTACACAAGTCGTAAAAACAGTTGTACAACAAGTCGTAAAATAATATCAGATAAAGATATCAGTTCTGTACAGAACTAAATTTACAAGAAAAAGAAAGTGCCGGCGTCTGTCGGCATTTTTTTTTATGCTTATTTTTACGGCTTAATAAAATCTATGAGACGAATATGAAAGAAGATCAGATTTTTGAAACACAAGATGGATCGCATAGCATTTTTTCAGAAAAGTACGGGGTTTCTTATCACTCCAAATACGGAGCCATTCAGGAAAGCCAGCATGTTTTTATAGAAGCCGGTTTGTACCATAAAGGCCTTGAAAAAAAGGAAATTTCTATTTTGGAAATTGGATTTGGTACGGGTCTGAATGCCTATATGACCTTACTCGAATCGCAAAAGAGAAATTTTCACATTGATTACACAGCGGTCGAAGCTTACCCTATTGCATTGGCAGAAGCTCAACAACTCAACTACCCTGAGCTCTTGGGGGAATCCGATCGAACCATTTATATGCAACTGCATGAACTTCCTTGGGGCGAAAAAGCAAATCTGAGTTCAACATTCAGCATTACCAAATGGAAAAAAGAATTTCAGGAATTAGATTTCGAAAACACTTTTGACATCATTTATTTTGATGCATTTGCACCTTCGGCACAACCAGAATTGTGGGAGGAAGAAGTGTTAGAAATCATGTATAAAGCGTTGCGACCGGGGGGCGTTTGGGTATCTTACTGTGCCAAAGGAGCCGTCAAACGACAGCTAAAGGCACTTGGCTTTAGTGTAGAGGCATTGCAAGGACCTCCAGGCAAAAGAGAGATGACAAGAGCTCAGAAATAAGCTAGTCTTCCATTTCTTCTTCTGGACGATTGGGCTTAATGATATTAATTTTGCCATCGTCGCCATATAGTTCTCTTGACTTTTTATTATAAGCCAGAGCAGCTTCTTCGGCGGTGGCAAACATACCGATATGAACAGACTTGCGATTAACAGAAATAACCGCCCTGTAGCGGTTGTTTTCTTTATAAACGCCCGTATAACCAACCTTGCTGCTGGTCTTACGCTTTCGGCTAGCTACAGAGCGTGACCGATAAACGATATTTTCCAATCTGCAATCGAGTTTATTACCATTTTTAGCACCTACCAGATTTCTTTTTGAAGACTTTGCTTCACCCAGAAACTTTTCCGCAATTAATTTGTGAAGATAGATGGTTTCTGTTTTGTAGCCACCATCTGCCTTTTTCCAGGTTTTTTGGAACACAGCACAACCGCTGGAGTGTTTTCTCAAGTTGTTAATGAAATCAACTTTTACTAAATAGGGGTCACTCGTAAGGTATTCATAAACCTTGTCATCCAACAACACATCGTCGTCGGCATTTTTGAGTTTAACTTTGTATAACACGCTAATGTCAGTTTAAGTTAGGAATAATACAATTAAACTGTTATATGAAATTTCGTCCTTATTATCTTCCTTTGTGCAATATAAGAATTTATTGTTAATACCGCTGCGGATATTTTGTTAGCGCACCCATTTTTAGGAGATAATTGTGGATTTCCTTAATTCCTGATTATTTACCATAATCGGGAACATTTTTAGCAAATAGTGCTGTATTTAGCGAAGAGTATAGACTTAGGAAGTATTACTTCTTCAAACCTAACTTTTTATTTCTAAAATGCAGGTATAAAATCCGATAAATCTGATATTTTTGGCTAATGAGTATAGAAAAATCAGTTGATTCGACCGACCAATTGTTTATTCGACGCTGCTTTGACCTCGCTCAACTTGGAGCAGGCCGGGTAGCTCCCAATCCCATGGTGGGAGCAGTCATTGTTCACAACAACCGTATTATCGGAGAAGGTTATCACGCTTTTTACGGCGGTCCCCACGCAGAGGTTAATGCTGTCGCCAGCGTACTTCCATCTGACCTACACTTGCTTAAACAAGCCACAATTTATGTGTCTTTAGAGCCTTGTAATATTTTTGGCAAAACGCCTCCATGTACCGACTTAATCCTCAAACATAATATTCCAAGAATTGTAGTATCATGGCTAGATTTCACGCCCGAAGTGAGTGGTAATGGCGTACGAATCCTCAAAAATGAATGCCGGGAAGTCAAAACAAACATTTTGATGGAACAGGGTTTTCAAGTCTCCAAATTCAGAAATACCTTCGTTAGGAAACAACGGCCCTATATCATTCTCAAATATGCTCAAAGCCAGGATGGTTTTTTGGCTCCTGCCAACAATCAGCAACAATGGTTCACAAATGCCTTTTCCAAAAGATTGGTTCATAAATGGAGAAGTGAAGTTGATACGATCCTCATAGGCAGCCGGACAGCCCGGATTGACAATCCACGATTGAATAACCGATTGTACTTTGGCTCCTCTCCTGTTCGAATAGTGCTAAATCGAAAGGATGACTTGCCCGATGATTTGCATGTATTTAGCGAAAGCATTTCCCGAAAGGGAGAAAAGATAAAAACAGTGCTTGTCACTGATCAAAAAACTACAAAGAGAAATATCTATAATTGGGTGATTCCATCTCAAGAAGATGACTTCCTCGAAAAGCTCATGGCCAAGTGTTACGAAAACAACTGGAGCAGTATGATTGTGGAAGGTGGTGCTCAGATTCTTCAAATGTTTTTGGAGAAAAATTACTGGGATGAGGCTCGAGTTTTTACCGGCAAGTCGTATATTAGAGATGGAATACCTGCCCCAAAAATCCCAAAAACTCCCGACAAACAATACCAAATTATCGACGACCAACTGGAAATTTTCTATAACCAGAAGTTGAGCTATTCACAATAGTTAAACTTCCATTAAAAAACAATAAAACCATCATAATAACAGCGATATTTTTGTTCCTTAGAGGAAATTGAAAGCTTAGTTATTAGGTCTTTCTGTGATACTAACAGAGAAACTCAAACAAGAAAAATCATCGAAGGGATGAAGTATATAAGTGTTTTTATCATTGCCCTGCTCTTTGGGTTCTCCGGCTATAGCCAAACGCCACAAAAAGTAGCTCTCGAAAAGAAAAAGGTGACGATAAAGTGGATGACGATGGAGGAAGCGCTTGAGCTTTCGCAACGAAAGGGCAACCAGAAAAAAATTCTCGTTGATATTTATACAAAATGGTGTAAATGGTGTGAACGCATGGATCAGATCACGTTCAGGCACCCCCAAATTGCACAGTATATCAATGAAAATTTTTATCCCGTCAAATTTGATGCTCAGCAATCACAAGAAATTGTTTACCAGGAAAAATCATACGGCAATGTAAAAAGTGGTAAAAAACGCTACCACGCGCTTGCAGTCGAACTCCTGCGTGGCAAGATGAGCTACCCGACCATTGTATTTTTGGATGAAGACTCCAACCTTATCCAATCTGTAGCAGGTTTCAAGTCACCTCGACAATTTGAAAAAATTGCTACTTATTTTGGCTCCGATTTTTATCGAAATACGCCGTGGTCAAAGTATCAAAAGGTTTTCAAGCCTATTCTTACCGATGAATAACCAACAAAAAAGCCTTAGCAAATTTGCTAAGGCTTTTTTGTTAGCGCTTTTTCTTTCCACCTATACCAAGCACGCCAAGTAGCCCTCTGGTTAATTCCCGAGCTACCGTACGACCAATTTGTCGAGTAGTCGGATTGGACATAATCTTTTCTATCATCGACTTTTCTGCTCCTCTTCTCGAAGTCGATCGACTAGCTTTTTCCCGCTGTTTACGCAGTTCTTCCTGCTTTTCTTCCTCACGAGCCTTCTCGATCTTTTCGCTCAGTATTTCGTGCGCACTTTCTTTGTCAACTTCTTTTTCGTATTTATCAATTAAGTCAGATTGGTTTAGAATGTTTTTGATTTCTCGAGGATTCAACACATCCATTCTTGACTGTGGCGCCCGCAACATCGTATGCACCAGGGGCGTTGGTATACCATCTTCATTCAATGCAGTCACAAACGCTTCTCCAATCCCTAACTCCGTTAGTAACTGATCAACATCATAAAATTCGGTAATTGGGTAATTTTGAGAAGCCAACTTAATCGCCTTTCTATCCTTTGCGGTAAATGCTCGAAGTGCATGTTGAATTTTCAAACCCAACTGGCCAAGTACATCTTCTGGAATATCAGCAGGATTTTGGGTTACAAAATACAAACCGACACCCTTTGAACGAATCAACTTAACTATCGCTTCAATCTGGTCCAACAAGGCATCAGATGCTTCTTCAAACACCAAATGTGCTTCGTCTATAAAGATTACTAGTTTTGGCTTGTCCTCATCGCCTTGTTCAGGGAAAGTGGCATAAATTTCAGCCAACACCTGCAACATAAATGTAGAAAACAGCTTCGGTTTATTCTGGATATCAGTTAATCGCAAAATAGAAACCATGCCTCTACCCTCTTCATCCTGACGGCACAAGTCTTCTACTTCAAATGATCTTTCGCCAAAGAAAACTTCGGCACCTTGTTGCTCTAGTTCAACAATCCGACGCATAATCGCTCCGGTTGAAGCTGTAGAAATACGACCATAAACCGATTCGATTTCCTCTTTCCCTACTCCGGTAATATACTGTATGGTTTTACGAAAGTCATTCAAATCAACCAATGGTAAGTCATGGTCGTCACAATATTTGAACACAACAGCAACGATGCCGGATTGCGTATCATTCAAACCGAGCATTTTTGAAAACAGGACTGGCCCAAATTCGGTAACCGTTGCGCGTAAGCGAACGCCTGGTTCGTCTGACAAAGTCATAAACTCAACTGGGCTATCTCCTGCCTCAAACGGAAATCCGATTAGGTCATGTCGTTCATCAATTTTTTTGTGGCCATCACTTGGCACGGCAATACCACTCAAATCACCTTTGATATCCATTAATAAAGACGGAACGCCTTCTTTGGAGAGTTGTTCTGCCAGTATTTGCAAGGTTTTTGTTTTTCCTGATCCGGTAGCACCTGCAATGAGGCCATGTCGATTCATGGTGCTTAGTGGAAGGCGTACCAGCGTATTGGTCATTACTTCTTTATCCAACATAGCTCCTCCCAATATCATGGAAGGCCCTTCGAAAGTATATCCTTTTTCAATTTCAGCAATAAATTGATCTTTCATTCTTTGTAGAGGAGATTTTGTTCAGATATTTCGTTTTAGCCATTGCCAGATCAAGCCTTCCTCCGGATCTTCTATTGCTTTCGCAAAATAGAACCCATTTTTTTCCAGAATCCGGGTGGAATAATTGTTTTCCGGCAAAGTACACGCTAAGATATTAATCTCTGGAGCTTCCGCAAATGCCAAGCGGGTCAAAGCAGCACAAATTTGTGTTCCAAAACCTTGATTTTGGTATTTTTTGAATACCTGATAGGCGATTTCTACAGTTCCGTCTTTTGGGGCTCCCTTAAAAGCACCACTACCCATTAATTGTCCATTTTTGCTTTGCGCAAAATAACTAATCCAAGGTGGCTCGTAGCCAGTCATCTCGTAATACACCAGTGTATTCGTCAAGGTAATACCCCCTTCACCAATAAGATCAAAATTTCGATGATCATCTGCATTTTTAGTGATGGGGACAAGACTTATTCCTGATTCCATTTTTTATTTCGTAGCTCGTATTTTTGTTTGCTGAATTCCCAAAAATCAAGGTTATAAGTTGATTCTAGTTCTTCTTCCAATTCGTCGTCCATTAAATCCGGGAAAAAGTCAATTCCCGTCAATTTTTCTACTTCATCTACGCTTACTGCAAAATCGTATAGTGGATCAAAACTCACCTGATTAGGAATTACAAAACCAATTGCTTTGAATTCTGGCTCTTTAAAATCCAGCAGTACCTTGTAATACGCTTGTGGTACAGACACTTGGTTATTGCCAATACGCGCTTTAGGCGAGACACTCAAAACCGGTCCGGTTATCACATATAATTCTTGACATCGTTTTGCCCATGATCGAGTTAATTCTTCTAATTCTCGCCAAATTCCTTTATTAAAATTACTGGCTTGTGGACTGATATTACTCATCAAGAAAGTCTCCAACATGGCTTCTTCTGAAAACATTCGGTCAGCTGCTGGCACTAAATGCCCTCGGTGATAACCTGAACGATAATAATCATCGGGAGTAGCAGAGCCAGTTTCAATCATAGGATCAACACGAAAAGCATCTTCCCGCTCTACCCAGTCCTGCTTGAGTTCGTCTGCTTTGAGTTGGTAAGCAACCCATTCGGCTTGCTCATGTTCTTCCAGATAAGAAAGTGTATAGTGATCATGTTCAATCAAAGCACCCTTTGCCTTTGGCAGAAAATATTCCACTTTAGGTTGGTAAGTATTAGACTCAGGCGTTGTGGGTGTGCTTGTTCCAGTAAAAAGATTAAACACAAAATATAAGCCGGCAACTAAGGCACCAAAAATGCCCACTTTTGTAATCATGCCACCTGATTGATTACTTTTTCCTTTGGAGTGATTGGATCTGAATTTTGCCATGCTTTCTTTTTGTTAAACAGGTATGATATCCGACAACACAACAAAAGTACGAAGCAATGTGATATTTTATGTGTATTTTGAGTAATTAATTAACATTTTTTTGATGAAACACCCTTAAAACACCATCAAAATAGTGTCACCTGATTTTACCTTATTTATCAAGCTTTCTTATCTGGATTTTTGGCCTGACCTACAACTTCGCTGGCAGCAATGTTGCCAAAGTTTTGATATTCCGCCACAAGCGGCAGCTAATCAACTTGAAGACATCCAACAAAAATATACGGGTAAAAAAAGACAGTACCACAATCTATCGCATCTGCAGAGTATGTTCCAACTCTTAGATCAAGAAGAATGTACCGACTCAGATAAATCGTTGCTTACTTGGGCTATCTTTTTCCATGATCTGATCTATAATGTTCAACGCAAAGACAATGAAAGCCGAAGCGCTCAGGCTGCAACCCAATTCCTGCAAGCGTTTTTGCGAAAGCAAGACCTACAACTGCTCGTTCAAATCATTGAAGACACCAAATTTCACCGCCCTACCGACCAGCATCATCTCAGTCAACTGATGCTTGATTTAGACTTGGCAATCCTTAGTGCCGATCGATATCTATACGATATGTACCGCGTAGCAATTCGGAAAGAATATAGTATTTATCCAACTGCGTTGTATAATCCAGGGCGTAAGAAAGTGCTGCGTTCATTTCTCGAAAGAGAAACGATCTACTACACTTCAAGTTTTCAAAAAGAACGAGAAGAAAATGCCAGAACGAATCTGGAATGGGAATTACAGCAGTTATAATATTAATTGCTCCCTCTTTTGATTTCCACGATTTCTACCCGACGTTCACGGGCTGCACTCACACTGTAAATAGAGTTTCGCTGATCTTCAAGCTCATCGCTCACATCTTTTGAAGCCGTCGCTTCACCGAATGAACGCTCAGTGATTTTGAGTTGACCGTTTTCAATAAAAGGAACAAATACCTCGTCTTTGTAAGTATTGAAGTGATTTCGTAGAGAACTCACTCGACGTTTACCAAGTGCCAAATTGTAATCACTCTTGGCTCTTGGACTGGTAAAGCCTTTGATGAAAATTTCAACCGTTTCGCCTTCTTGTAGTCGCTTCAACAAAATTTCAGAGAATAGGAACAAATGGTCGTAACCTTTTCGCACTTCCTCCTCGAAAAAGCGATCCATAAATGCTTCGGTGTTTGCCTGATCTTCCTCTGGCACGGGTTGGCTGTATTCGTCAATATAGGTTTCTTTGCGATCATAATATTTCTCAAAAGTATCTCCATAAGCCTTTTTGGTGGTGGTTCGTCGCGTACGACGATCCGGCTCGTCATTGTCAAAATAAAGGGCTAAGGGTAAAAAATCTTCGAGGGTCTCTGGCTCCTTTTCTTCAGGAGGCAGAACCACTTCTGGCTCAGGAATATCGACGGCTAGCTCAAGGGTATCTTCGGCAGGTTCAGGTATTGGTTCTACGTAAGTAAATTGGTATATATCATTGCAGCAAGTTTTGTTTCGTCTATCCAAATAGTACGACCCCAGTCGATTGGAAGATAAATATCCCGACTTTTCGTCCTCTCGCATGCTGAAATAGACATCATTATAACTTGAATTAATAGGAGCACCTAAATTTTCCACAGTCCCCCATTTGATATCCTTTTTGATTTTAAACACATCATAACCTCCAAGTCCAAGATAACCATCCGAACTAAAATAAAGGGTCTGGCTTGCATCGTGAAAAAATGGAGTCATATCATCTCCAGCTGAGTTTACTTCTGCCAAATTGGTAGGCCTGGAAAATGTTTTGCCATCCTGGTTCAACACCGAAAACCAAATATCTAGATTTCCTTCTCCCCCCGGTCGATCTGATGTGAAATAAAGAATTTCGCGCTGACGGGTCGAATCATAGCCGATCGCAGGATGTGTGGCCGTAAAGCCCGGCATATTGATATCCTTTGAAAGCGGTTTTGCCTTTCGATCCCACCTGTTGCGACGATCTTTTTCCCGATAATAAATCTGACAACGAATGTCCACTCCGTTTACATATCGACACTTAGTGAAGTAAATTCGTTGATTATCAAGGCTAAATGCAGTATGAGCCGTATGTACACTATCGACATTAAATCCACGGCGCATGGCGCGGCCTTT
>JALEHC010000194.1 GCA_022763215.1 Saprospiraceae bacterium | reverse complement strand
GCGGAGCCTGATAGCCTTAGCTATCAAGGCGAGTACGCAACGCAGAGTTGGGCAAAATTTTAGATTCAAAAGGCTAAGGAATTTAGGTTACAGAGTACTAAGTTTATAAGCTAAACTATTTGCCCAAAATTTACAAATATTCCGCAGTAGAAAGGAAATAAAAAAGGGAGATCCTTGAAAAAAGACCTCCCTGACTTTGTTTATTCTTGCGCTTTTTTGCGTTTTCTTCTCGTCTTGAATAATTCGACGACTTCTTTTTCTTTCAAGAAGCCAAAGTCTTGGAAAGTGGTCGAAACAAATTTCTTGATATCCTGATAGTCTTTCCCACGCTTATCCGTATACTTCTTCAACAATCTGCGAACATACTTCATCGACAGGTCTTTCAGATCCTGATTGAACTGCTGATTGGCAAAAATGCCCATATAAATCGGAAACTGCTTGGTAATATCAAAATAGTCCGAATATTGTGTCACGCCAAGGTTGTTGATATAACGAGCAAAATAATTGTAAATCGTCATACGCACACACTCATTGATCGTGGACAAACCTTCATGGCGGCTGTAAAACACTTTCACGGCTTCGTGCACCACTTCTTGCATATAGCCTTTATCATGGATGGTATCCAACAATACATAATAGTTGGTCAATTCATCCTTGATCGTTTTATCAACGATTAGAGACATATTCTGATCTGCCTCAGGGGGCAAATCCTGATTTTCATCTTTTTGCACTTTCAGGATAAACTCAAAATACTCCTCTTCAAAATCTTCTGCTTCCTGACGTACTTTATTAAAATACTCACTTACGTGAATCTGCTGATCATCATCCAACTCAAAGAAAGAGGCATAAATCACCAAAATTCGTAAGTATTCTTTCATACCGTGAAACTCCTCACTTTCCACAAAGTCTTTAAGTGGTCCGATCAAGCTACTGTTATCGTATTTTGAATTAATACGGTATAGTAGGAAGCTCTTCAATGGTGAGTACAAAACACTTAATTCAGAACGCGTTTGCGGAAACGCAGCAGTCTGATAATTATCGGTTTTAAACTGACGCTTAAATCGCTCATAACCAGTCAGACGCACCTTTGGATCGCGATATTTTTCCAATTTCTGGCTTTGCAGAAAATAGCGAATGCGTTTATTATCAATAGAATTGATTAGGTTGGTAATCCAGATATCACTACTCAAAGAAAAACCGATTTGAATTGACTGCCCGATTCGCTTACGCAAAATATCGAAATTGGCAGAGCCACAAATCGTGAGCAACACGTCTTTAAAGTGATCTTGCGGCAAGCTATATTTCACTTTGTCATTGATTTCGCCGCGCAGTACAGAGTACCCCAAGAGGCGAGGCAAGTACAAGCCTTCAAAGGCATCGTCCAGCAAAACCGTTTCAAAAGCAATAAGTTGAAGTGGATCATTGGAAGCTACTTCCGAATAAATGAGGCCAATACGTGGCTCAAACATTTCCTTGAGGCGGGCATAGTCCTCTTCTTCTTCTGTGTCCAGGTACGTTGCCAATTCTTCTGACTCCTGAATCTCTCCTGCCAGCACTTCCAGTCGCTCCAGGTATTTTTTATCCAATTCGTACATAAAACAGTGCTTATTTTAAGAGCAAACCTGATAGTGCAAATTAGAGCACTACCAGGTTCACTTATATAGAATTAAAGTATAGCTGTGTGTATATTACAAATATAAACCTTTTAAAAAGAATACGCTGTTTTTGCCACCTTTATTTTAATATTCAAGCGGTATAACACAAAGAAAAAGAGCTTACCCAAATGGATAAGCTCTTTATGGCATCAGATTTATTTTAAATCTTATGCGTCTTTTTCTTCTTCAGCAGGAGCTGCTTCTTCTGCACTTTCTTCAGCTGATGCTTCCGCATCGCCTCCTTCTGCAGCCGCTTCCTCGCCTTCAGGTACCTCTACGTTTGGAATTTCTTCTTCCGAAACAACACCATCCAGGCCACCTTCTACACCTTCTACTTCTTGTGCAACCGGAGCACCGTCCAGTTTCTTGTAGAATTCAGCTTTCTCCTGAGCAGTTTGCTCAAAACGTGCCTGAACCTTCGCTTCTTTAGCGTCGATCCATTCTTGGTACTTCTTATCTGCTTCTTCTTGTGTCAATGCGCCTTTCGTAACACCTCTCATTAGGTGCTTCTTGAAATAAACGCCTTTGAAACGCAAGATAGCTCTAGCGGTATCAGTAGGTTGTGCTCCCTTCATGACCCAATCGAACGCTTTCTCGCGATCTAGGTCAATCGTAGCCGGCTTCGTCATTGGGTTGTAAGTACCCAACTTCTCAATAAAACGACCATCACGTGGTGCACGACCATCAGCTACTACAATGTGATAAAACGGACGTTGCTTACGTCCTTTTCTCTGCAATCTAATCTTAACAGGCATTCTGTTCTTATTTTTTTGTTATGCCATTCCCACTTACCTTGAATATCAAGCGGTGGGTTTTCATCGGACGCAAAGATAAACTTTTTTGGCAAACAATGTTATAAATCTTTAATTCTCCTTTATTTTTATACCCTCAGGCAACTTGCTACCTTGAAGTAGATTTGGTAAGCTTTGCGAACAGCTATATCTTACTGGCCTACAAACAAATGAACACAAAACAGCCCTTCTGCTACAAAACACACCAACACGGAACAATACAAAATTTATTTTCTATCATTAACTGCCACAGCTATGCGTACAATTATGCGTTTTTCTCTTTCGACTGCTCTGCTTTCCATGCTTTGCATGCTTACGACAAAAGCCCAATCTACTCAAATTAGCGGCCAAATCAATGACTACTTTCAGGTATTAACCATTGATTACTGTGCGTCCGCGCTTTCGCTAAATTCGACAAGCGGCCTTCAGCCGGGCGATCGGGTACTGCTCATTCAGATGCAGGGAGCCACCATTCAGGAAGACAATAATAACAGCTTCGGCAATATCGTCGATCTCGGCAGTTGTGGCCTGCACGAATTAAGCACCGTTCAGTCTGTTTCAGACAATACCATCACCCTCGACTTTTCTCTTCTTCATAACTATGATATGAATGCGAATGTTCAGTTAATTCGAGTGCCCGTCTATGAGAATGCAAACGTTGTCGCACCGCTTACCCCACTTCCGTGGAATGGCACACAAGGGGGCATACTGGCACTCATCGTTGAAAATACGCTTAGCCTTTCGGCAAATATTACCGCAGATGGCACTGGTTTCAGAGGTGGCGATCCATTTATCGATAGCGGAAATAATTGTACTTGGCTGATCAATCAAAACGACTACTTCTATGGCATCAACAATTGGCGTGGTGCGCGCAAAGGGGAAGGGATTGCATCTTTTATCTCCGGTAAAGAAGCTGGTCGTGGCGCTCAGGCAAATGGCGGTGGCGGTGCCAATGACCATAATGCGGGCGGCGGCGGTGGTGCCCAAATCACATCAGGTGGTCAGGGCGGCATCAATGACGAACCAGCTACCTTCGGTTGTGATGGCGACTTTCCAGGACTCGGCGGGAAAGTACCTCCTCTTACTCAAAATCGCATTTTCATGGGTGGCGGCGGCGGTGCCGGCCACGAAAACAATAATAATGCCACCGCAGGTGGCAACGGTGGTGGTATCGTATTTATTCAAGCAACCACGATTAATGGCAATGGCTTTTCCATTTCTGCCCGTGGTCTTTCTGCTGAAGATACCAGCGGCGATGGTGCAGGTGGCGGTGGTGCAGCCGGAAGTATTGTACTAGAAGTCAACAACATTGTCGATTCGGATCAACTCAATATCCATCTACAAGGTGGTCATGGTGGCCAAATTAACAACCTTAATCAAGATCGTTGCTATGGCCCAGGTGGTGGTGGTGCCGGAGGACGATTGCTCACAACCGCCCCAGGAGTAAATCCGATTCTGACGGGCGGCAACGCCGGCCTGTCTTTCAATTCAAGTGACGGCGGTTGCCCAGATGGAACCAACGGAGCTGCCAGTGGCTCATTTGGCGTAAGCCAAACACTCGACTCTATCCCGGCAGGCAATCAACTCAACCTTCCACCACAAATTACAGACCAAATCACCAGCATCGACGCTTGCTCCGATGATCCGTTATTGATTACGCTTGCCTACACCGGAAATAATTTGAGTTTTCAATGGCAATGGAATGATGGCACTGGATTTACCGATTTGCCGGAAGGCGGAAATTACAGCGGTACACAAACCGATAGTCTGCAAATCAATGCGGCTGACCTGATGTCCACCACATATACTTACCGCTTGCTACTGCTCAGCGATTGTTTTGAGCCTGTTTTCTCTGATCCTATTCAGATTAATGTACAAGAAGCACCAATTCCTGATTTTTCCTTTTCCGCAGTTGGACTGAGTGTGCAGTTTAACAACCTTTCCCAATTTGCAGATAGCTTTTTTTGGGATTTTGGCGACAGCCAGAACAGCACCCAAGAATCACCCACGCATCTTTATGAACAAGAAGGCAATTACACCGTCACCCTCTTTGCCATCAATGATTGTGACACCATTCCTTTTCAACTTGAGATCGAGCTGTTCAGTAGCCCAACTGCTGATTTTTCAGCCAGTGCTCAAAGTGGTTGTGCTCCGCTAACGGTGAGTTTCGAGAACTTATCTACTGGTAGCAACAGTACCTATAGTTGGAGTTTTCCCGGAGGAAATCCAGCCACCTCTTCTGATCCTTCTCCGGTCGTGACGTACAATACTCCAGGCATATTTGATGTTTCGTTGCAAGTCAGCAATCCCGCTGGCGAGGATATGATTTTGCTGCAAAATTATATCGAGGTTAATACTGTTCCGCAATCAGATTTTAGTTTTACGATTAATACTCAATTAGCAACTTTCACGAATCTGAGTCAGGGTGCTGATTCTTATTTGTGGGACTTTGGCGATGGCGAAACTTCCACTTTGGAGAATCCGGCACACACCTTCCCGATGCAAGGTACGTATGTCGTAACGCTTGTTGCATTTAATGAATGTGGATCGACCAGCAGCACACAGACGGTGGCCATTGGTCAGGTTCCACAATCTGCATTTACGGTAATTACCCCCAATGGGTGCACCCCACATACAGCTGTTTTTCAGGATTTATCTACAGGCGTATTTGACACTTATTTCTGGGAATTTCTAGGAGGCACACCCGCCACTTCCGATGAGCCTGATCCAATTGTTATCTACAATAATCCGGGTACCTATGATGTCAAACTGACTGTAAGTGGCCCTTTAGGTACGGATGTACAGGAAATCGTGGAAGCAGTGGAAGTAGTTCCCGCTCCGATCCCTGATTTCAATTATGTAATTAATGGCAATGAAGTCAGCTTTAATAATCTGTCCGTCAATGCGACCTCCTATACCTGGGATTTTGGAGATGGCAATATGAGTGCTGAAATCAACCCTACGCACACCTATGCTATGCCTGGCGTTTATACGGTTTCCCTAAATGCCCAAGCACCGTTTTGTGGAACCGTCCTGACCCAAAACATTCAAATCGGGACTACCTCCAACAAGGAAATTTGGGCAAACAACCTACAGTTGTACCCTAATCCGGCAGGAGAAGTCATTCATTTATATTTGGAAGGTAATCAACAGCCATTGAGGTGTGTGGTGTATGACCTAGTGGGACGAAAAAAGAAGGACTTTAGCTTTACAGAACGCTTTGAGCTTTCGCTAAATGACTGGCCGGCAGGGGTGTATTTTATACGCACCGATACCGACCAGCAATTTTCGTTTGTGAAGTATTAACTAGCTACATTCAAGCTTTCCCATGGGCCTGTGATGGCGAGTGTCTCGCCATTTTCCTGAATGTTGACGAAGAGTGTTTTGCCGGAAGGCGAAAATACAGCTCCCGCAAATTCAGAACCCGAGGAACGATTGCAGCCTAGGGTATACATTTCTCCATTTGGACGAATACCACGAATGTAATTCAGGTCGCCATTGTCTTCACAGAGAATGACATCGCCCCAAGGTGCGATGGTCAGATTATCACACATTTGAAGCAAATCACTATCTTCTGATTCTGCAAACAACTCTAGTTTCCCAGGTTGTTCTGCCTCTTTTTCGGTGCCCTCGAATGGACTAGGAACATAGCGAAATACCTGACCAAACATTTTCTTACCACCATTGGTACAAGCGAAATACATTTCCTGCTCACCAAACCACATGCCTTCGCCGCGTGCAAAACAAGCTGCGCCTTGCTCAAACCCAGTCAACCGCAAATTATCTTCTGGTGCATCGGCATTCTCAACATCCATCCACTCTACTTCCAAAGTTTGGTTAACTTCCAAGGTCTTTTTCTCCCAGTTGCGCGTATCAAAAGAAGGCTGCCCTTTGACTGCCAACATTTGCAGGCGGCCGCCTGCATGCAGATTATCTTTTTCATTCGGAATAAAACGATAAATCAGGCCATTGCCCCGATCTTCGGTCTGGTACACTATGCCTGTTGCAGGATCGACACATACCGCTTCGTGGTTGAAGCGGCCCATTTCTTTAATCGGCTTTGGTTCTGCGAGTCCCATTTCGGCGGAAGCCGGAACTTCAAAAACGTAGCCATGATCCTTTTCAATTTTTCCTTCTTTTTTGGTCACATCTTCCTCACAAGTCAACCAACTGCCCCAAGGAGTAATACCACCAGCACAATTGCGGTAGGTACCGGCCAAGCTGAGGTATTGCTTTTCGATTTGCTGTGTTTCTTCATTATAAACGAAGGTAGTGGTGCCCCCCAATCCTGGGAAAGTCATCTGCCCGGCATCGTATAATTGATCGGAAGTCAGTTTTGGTAGCAACTCATTGGTTGGGCCAAAAGCACTGAACTGAGGTGTGGTTGGGCTGTTTTCGTGATTTCGCACCAAAATAACGCGTTGGTCATCGAGGCGGAAAGCACCCATTCCATCAGGTCGACCAGGCAACAGAAACCCATCGTCCATAGCCTCACCGGCTTTGGAAATGATTTTATACTGAAAGCCAGCAAGCAAGTCCATGTAATTATTTGGATCTGTTTGCATAGACGGGAAGACCGGTTTGGTGGAAGTGGTAGAAGAATCAGAGCTAGTTTCCGGTTTTTTAGCGGCATTAGTACAACGCCAAAGAGCCATAAAACCAAGGCCGACAACGCCAGCCTGTTTGACGAATTTTCGTCTGGGAAGAGATTCCGAATGCATGTTTTTTATTGTTTTGAATATTTGAGGATGAAGAACCTCAAAATACGGAAACCTGCTCGGGGAAAGGAAAAAAGTAGCGCTACAATTTCAATAACCTTTCATTTATTAATACCATGAAAATGCAAAAGGTAATCAAAACCGAAGGGCTTTTTAATGAAAAAAACCCGGCAGCGTTTGCTGCCAGGCTCAATCACACTTGCTTGCTATCATAAAATCTCGCTATCCAAAATTATTGGGGCTTCAGCTCATAACAATTCAAATCAATCCACGTCGGGGCATACAATAATCCGTTCTCAGAATCTATGCCCACGGCTGAAGCCGAAAAATCAGTTCTAGGCGCTGATTGGCGCACTACCTCCTGCCCGGTCTGCACATGAATGCCATGTAAAAAAAGACTGCCCAGACAGGAATAATAAACTACACCATCGTAATAACTCATGGGATCACAACTAGCACCAACATTTTCCTGTTTCCAAATCACGGCACCAGTAGCAGGGTTTAGAGCGTATATATTTAGGTTATCCGGTTTGATAATAAGTCGGTTTTCTGCGTATAGGGGTGGTGTGGAAGCAAAAGTTTCGAAGGTAGCATCAAAGGCTTTGCGCCAAATTTCCTGCCCCGTATCGGCATCGATACAATAAATGGTATGATGTCCTGCAACGACAACTCGATTGTCGAATATAAGTGGCTCCGAAACATTGGCAAACCAGTCAAGTGAATCAATTGACCATACTTCTTCATTTGCCGAAAGGCTGAAACAAGTCAGATTGACAAACTCCTTGAAATTGGAAAAATTGATGTGTTTTTCAGTAAAGATCATGTGGTCCTCCCCTGCTTCCGTTTGCCGAAAGGCCGGTGCATCAAATATCGGGATGGCTCCATCTTGCTGATTCAAAGTAAGTAGCGTATCCCACTCTGGAGCACGAATGGGCGATCGCACAATGTGGATAATCGTATCATTGGGAACCGCACGCTTGTGCGCATGGTAAATATGTTTGTTATAAATGTTGATTCTCGAATTGCTGACTCCTGGCTGTTCTATACGGTCACGCCACAGGGTGGTTCCGGTATTCGCATCGACTACATAAATAGCCCCGGTGCCTGGAAATATTAGCTTATCACCTGCCAAGCGCATACCACCGATATCAGCGGTACTGGATGGGATGAGATAGTCTTCCCAACTCCAGATTAATTCTCCATCGCTGGCGCGACGCATTTCGATAATTTCAGCAGTATTGCATATTTTGCGGCTATAGATAACATTTCCGTTATAGCTAATCGGTTTGGAAGAAGCACATTCAAGATGAGGAGCGTTTATGGGTGTTGACCATAAAAGACTTAAATCTTCCTCTTCTTCCATTTCTACCGTAGTTGGTGTTCCATTTTCGTCAGCATCTAATTTGCTACAAGTACTCAGCACAACGATGCACAAAAAGAGCAAAAACAATTTTTTCATAATAGGTTAGTTTTAGAGCTTTTGAAAAGGCAGCGGGAAAACCTCAAACCGTCCACACTATTTCATTTTTCCCGTGCCATTTGAATATTTGCTGTCCTAATTAATCTCTGGGTGCTGTTATAAAATAATTGCCGTATTGTCCCTCAAATAAGCTTCTCAAAACTCGTTTAAGGTTTTTGTCATTTCGCATTTGCATATGATTCGATCCGGAAAGCAGACCAACAAAGTCAGCTCCGGGCATTCCAGCGGCTGATTCTGCCAGTACGACACCATCAGAAGGATGATTAATCACCTGAATTTCCTGATTAATGTAGGTTTCGCACTCCGTTGGACATTGTCCCGGATTACTGATTGGGTATACATAATCGTCATAATCCCAATCTGGGTCGCTTGGTCCTTCATCTTGATTGAGGCAAGAACAGTACAACTGAGGAACCAATTCGGAATCAATGGCACCAATCATGGCTTTATAGTCCGTATTCGCATTATTCCACCAGCGATAACCTCGCTCCCAGGCTTCCGCCAAAGCCACCTTGCGCCAATACTCCGTATCATAGATGAGACAAAAACCCGGCGTAAAGATCCATTGGAAGGCAGAACAAGGCATACCAAGGTCAGTTTCCAGGTAATTTACCCGATTGGTGTAGTGAATGAATTTATCCAGATACTTCAATCTGTTTTCTTCGACTCTACTGATAATTTCACTGTCTTCATTCGCTTCGAAAGGATCATAATCATTTGGGTTATCTATTCCCAAGTATTGGATAGTTCGCCATAAGATTGGCTCCTGCTCAATGCCATAAAAAGCGACATTTGGGATTTGAGAAACATGAGAATTCAATTCAGCCAAATCTGCTGCTCCGACTTCATAATCTTGTGTGATAGTCGCCTGATAATCAGAAAGTGCAACTGGAAGAATAGTCTGACTGAAAAAACCACACACTTGATCCACAACCGCTTCTAAGGTATTATTACTAACCAGAGAACGAAGTAAAAATGAATTGTCGATATACTCTGTAACAGGTCCTGCCGAAAGCTCGGTGCAGATATCATCTGCATAATCCAAAATATCATCGTAATTATTCAAGATCATAGCACCTTGGTGCGCAGTACCGAAGGTAACGATGCCACCAATTCGACGTTCCGATTCCATATTGTAGTCGGCATAAATTTTATCTACTGCTCTGGTCACCAATCCACCTTGGCTATGCGCAATTGCAAAATTGCGGGTAGGAGAAGGATTACCGATGGCTTCGTCTGCTACATCTCCCATGGTTACAAAAGACTGGTGCAAGTTCCAACCCGCATTTTGCAAATCAAATTCGGTGTAGGTCGGATTGAGGGAAAATACTTTTCGAGCCGGATAATCGGGTGCGCCCAAAATAGATGTTGCAGAACTGGCACGTGCCCATGCACTCGGATCGCCTGAAAGGCCATGAATCCAGTAAATAATCCGGTCAATATCTGCTTCATCAATGGGCTCACTGCCACCACCGTCTGTTTCTGGTTCAAATTCCACACCAGTGGTAATCGGATTAAAAGAGACTTTGTCTTCGTAAGGCAGGTCGCAGCCTGTTTGGGCCTGGCTTACAGCGCTCAGCAAAAGGCAGAGCACTGACAAGCACAGACTTATATTGAAAATTTTCATAGCTTTAAATTTGATTGTGGCCGAAGGCCGTTTTATAAAAAAGTATGTTCATGGGGTGCACTTCTACTGCTTCACAAATCGGCGGCTCCATTGAGCATCTCCCTGTTTGAGTTGGATGAAGTAAGTACCAGTTGGCAAATGCTCAATATTGATGGAGACCGCCTGTTCTTCACTCGACACTTGTTGTTCATAGACGTTTTTTCCTAGCAGATTGATAATCTGCAACTGTAGTGTTCCCTGCTGACCTATGTTTTCCAGTTGCACAAAAACTTCGTTTTGGGCTGGATTAGGATATAATCGAAATACTTCTTTTCCTTCTGATTTACTTTGTTTTGTTGTCGCCAAAGCCTGTCCGTTGGTCGTCGTTTCTTCTTCAGCTCCTTGTGCCATGTAGGCGGTCGGGCTGACTCCATTGATCTTATAGTTATGGAAGCGTTCGATTTCCATTTTTTCGATACAAAGCCCTCCTGGTAAAGTTTCCCGTGTACGCTGAATATTGACATGCGGTATCATGTGTGCGCCATCAGCTGTGGGCAAGAATTTGCTTTGTCTGCGGTACTTTATTTCCTCATTTTCATAAAATCGACGATCTAGAGACAAGCGTTCTGCGTTTTGGATCACCTCCGTAGCCCCATTGCGAAGGCTTACTTCTACTGGCGATTCGACTGTTACGGCAACGCCCTGGCTCTGAATTTGGCTAATTTGATTACTGTTCAGTGGCTTTAACAGAGCCTGTTTTCCGAATAGGTTTGGATCAACCAATTCCATCTCCATACTTTGCAATTCTTCCGGATCATAATCGCGTTGTTGGATCAGTTGTCCGTTGGAATCATACATTCTTACCCCGTTTGGATCATAGACAATTTTACCGGGGTTTTTCATCCAAGGCTCTTTTTGAGAATCATGAATTTTGGTGACTGTCGTAGTTACAAAACCGTCAGCGCCAAGCTCTTTTTCGACATGCATGCGAAGGGTGTGTTCTTTGAGTCGATTCAAATCCAGATTAGACAAGCTTTCCACATCTGTACCATCTGGTAACAAATAACGGGTAGTCACTTCCAGATCATAACCGACTTTACTGTTACTTGGTGGTGGAAACTCTTCCTCCACTGGCGTAAAGGCAAAGAATGCCCCGATCGTCAGCACGACCGCCAAAGCCACTATGGCCGATCTTGATTTTTTGATTTTAGTTTTCATATGGTTTTTATTTAAAAATGAAGAATTCATGCACTGATTTTTTTGACGACCACTTCCTTCAAAAGAAATTTGCGGCATTTAAAAATCGTGTGGCTTCTTGGGGTGGCTTTATAATGAGCCTGTATTAATTAGTACCGCGAGCAAGAAAAAGGTAATCGCAAAGCAGGTATTTTTTTATCACTTTCTGGCTTTCGCCAAATAAAAAAGCCAAACACCTGACTGATTATCAAGCATTTGGCTTTAAAAAGAAAAAATCTTTTTTTCCCTTTATTTTTTTATAAATTTCTTTCCGGTATGTGGTTGCCCATCTTCTGACAACACTAAATAATATACTCCTTTCGGCAAATGAGCCACATTTAGCGAAAGCTGGTTGGAGGCCAACGACCTTACTTCAAGGCTAATCTTTTGCCCCATACTACTAAGTACATGAATCTGAGCGGCATTACTGATGTCACGATTTGTATGTACAAAGACTTCATCCCGAACCGGATTAGGAAATACATTCATAGTCAGTTCTTCATCGGTTTTCCAATTCACATTGACGACCGAAGAATATTCAAACCGACCATCATAATCTACTTGTTTCAATCGATAATAATTGGTTCCGGCTAGAGGTGTCCAATCTTTCCAGGCATAGCGAAGCACTTGTTCAGAATCGCCAGCACCTCCTATTTCGCCGACAGGCTGAAAGCGATTAGTCCCCGGATCGAGTCGCTCGACTACGAAAACTTCATTATTTTTTTCAGTGGCCGTCACCCACTCCAATTCATTAAATGCGGATTTAGCGAAAGCGGAAAAAGAAAGGTACTCTACCGGCAATATTTGCATGACATTGAGGGTATAATCTTCGGTTTCTCCATAAGTATCTATGCCACAACTAGTCGGTGTTTTATTATAGGTAATGCGAATCCGCATCCGGGTAGCCCCCGACAAAGCACCGTCTGGTGGCGTAATCGTTGCTGTAAAAGTACTTGGCCCGCCACTTACTGCGATTGTTTCATCTGTATCATCAAAGTCTCCGTCTTGGTTCCAATCGACAAAAATTCCGCATTCATCACCTGTATAAGGAACAGGGTTATTTACCGTAATCGAATAGTCTGTTCCGGTCTCTACATTAGTCGACAGATTGGTATAATTCTGATAACCACCTGCTGTGCACATAGAAGTATTGTCAATACTCCCCATTTGTACACGCGAGATATACTCATCGCATACTCCAGAACCAATCCCGCAATAAATGAGTCCTACAGCCACTTCTACCACATTGCTATAATCATCTTTGCCTCCGTTGGTTGCTTTTATTCGATACCAATAAGTTGTATTAGCCATAACGGTATTATCTGAAAGAGTGGTAGCATTTGCGCCAGTTCCTTTATTGGTCAGCGCAATAAAACCAGCAGTTGATGAAGTAGTACTTCGCTCCACAATATACCCCATTTCATTATTCGCATTATCCGTCCAGCTCAAATCGACTTCACTATTGATTTCATCCACAACACCTGTGAGGCCGGAAGCAACCGCTACGCTTGCGGGGCTGGCATTCAAGTCATAAGCTGTATGAGATTGGCGAGTCGTCAGTCCTTGTGCAATACGCGTATACTGATCGGCAGTGAAGATACCACCACAGCCATCCGGATAATAAGACATCACATTATCAATGGGTGGATCATAGGTGTCCCCAACCTGGTCTGTACCGGGATTAGGTATCGAACAAGTCCCCGAATTAAAATTGTTGGAATCATAGCGTGGGTCAGCCTCGGTATCGCACAACAGATCACCATCAGTCGAGCAATTGGCATTCATACCCGAGCGAGCCACATTTTCTGCACTTGGGTCGGTATTTCCGTTTTCTGTTCCCTGATGCGTATGGTACAAATTAAAATAATGCCCAAATTCATGTACAAAAGTACCATTAGCCCCATTGAGCAGGCATCCATTGGCCATGACAATCCGATTGCTATAAGTAGCATTAGCCGGAAAGTAAGCGTAGCCACAGGCACCAAAGCCAGAGCCAGTTTTGATGCTATTTACAAAATAGATATTGACTGCATCTGTAGCAGTTGTAAACAAATTAATCAGGTCTGATTCGGAATCATTGCCGTCTACGTCATCATCAAAACCGTTGAAGACATACAGATCAGCATCATTCACATAGTTGGGGAAGGCTTTGTAGAAAAACTCAATTCCGGCATCCAAGTAGAAGTTATTCAGGTTGGCCAGGGCTTTCGCCAAATCCTCCAATGAGGGGCCACCACTGCCGCCATCTTGTACGATATGGATTTGAATAGGCACTGCAGTTGTTCCGGCATTTCGGTTAACTGGTATTTGAGACACAACATCTCTGGTAAATGCATATTGCTCAGGGCTGGGCGCTAGTGTACCGCAGGCAGGCGCAATGGGTGCTTGCTTGCTTGGCGTTTCTTGTCCATAGAGACTCCAGCCAAGGCATAGCAAAGCCATACAGATAAAAAGTCTGTTCATGATATATATGTTTGAGTGTGAGGGTTACGAATAAGCCCGGCTATTCTTATTGAATAGCTTTTTCTTTAACTAGGGATGTTATGTTAAAACTGGGAGGATTAATGTTATTGATTGGCATGAGGTCGTTCGATGATTTCCATATCTTCAACGCGTTCAACGATATGAATACCAAACTTTTGAAGAACAATATACAAGCAAATAAGGCCGATAATAATCAACCAGATTTTATCCCAGCGAGATAATAGCCTTTTGCCTTTTTTTTCTTCATCACTCATGAGCCATGCATTTTTGCACGGCAAATATATTAAAAAATCAAATACACACAAACAAGAACAATCAAATCATTACCAGACTTTTATCATTTGTTAGCAAGCTGTTAAACAGCCACTGACGATACTTTCGCTTTCGCTAAAACTCCATCCGAAAACGAAGGTTAATTCGACGAGAAGTCAGGTAATTAGGGATTGCATATTGTTGGTCAAAAACCGTCTTGATCCAAGTATTTCCGGCTTGGTTTTGCACTTCCATCAAATTGAAAATTTCGAGACTTATCCAGCTTCTTTCTGTAAAGCGCAGCGGGTGGCGTGGCTTTTCAGCCAAACGTTCGCGATCCCACAAACGCAGAGAAAAACCAATATCGACACGGTGATAAGCTGGGAAACGATACGTATTCCGATAAATGCGGTTGTTGCCCTGCAACCCAAAAGGTAAGCCGGTACCTACCGTCAGATTTAAGTGCATCCGAAAGTTTTCATTCTTTGGAAGGTGATCCTGAAAGAAAATGGATACCGTCATCAACTGATCAGTTGGTCGAGGTACATCCTCTACTTCCTGTGCTTCTTCTTCTCCAACTTCGCGACGCAAGTGCTGGACATTCGTCAAGTTTTCGCGGGCACGCAAAAAAGACAAGTTGATCCATGATTCTGCTCCGGGTACAAATTCACCATTCATACGCATATCGAGCCCCATTACATAGCCAGTTGCATCATTTAGCCCCGAATAGCGGATTCGGACATTTTCAATCTCATAGCTCACCAAGTCCCAAAGTTGCTTGTAATAAGCCTCTGCAATAAATCGGAATTTCTTTGGATTTGCCTTACCGATATAAAAATCCCATGTAAATCCACCAACGAGATGGGCTGATTTTTGTGCTTTCAAATCTTGGTTGAGCGTACCATCAGGTGCTCTAAGCTCGCGATAAAATGGCGGCTGATGGTACAAACCGGCAGCCAAGCGGTAAGAAATATCTGTTTTTCCCGAAAGGGGCTTATACAAAAGTTGTGCTCTTGGCTGAAGCAATAATTCTTTATTCAAATCCCAATAGGAAGCTCTTAAACCGGCAGATAGTTTTAGCTCATATCGACTCTCTTGTCTAAAGGTATAGGTATCCTGAAAAAAAGCAGACATCCGAATCGAACGCTGAGTAATGTCAGGTCGTTTCAAGACATTAAAAACTTCCACTGATTCTGGATTAAACGGCAATGAATAACCCGCTGAATCCAAGCGTTCCCATTCGTTGACATAATCGTCGATATATTCATGCTGTATCTTAGCACTCCATTGCACAAAGTGAGTACTGGTTTTCTCATCTTCATCATGATCGACTTGCAACTCAATTCCTCCTTTATGCTCAAAATTTGTCACATTAATACTCAAGAAATTACGAACATACTGATGTTGTATTCCGGTTCCGAGTTCAGCCAATACTTCCCCAAAATTATCGCTTCCAAGGTCGCTTTCTATTTGGCGTAAGCTGTAATAGCCAATAATATCAAATCGTTCATTTTCAAGGCTTTGAAAAGTAGACGCCAAAAATTTCAGGAAATACGGATTGCGGTCACGATCAGGAATATAAGTAGCCGAGACACCAGCCATGGACGTTGTAAAATCATCTGTTTCCTGGCCTTCAAATACACTTCGCAATTCAAGGGCGAAATTGATCAGACCAAGTGCAGTGCTCCGCTCTTGTGGCTTAAAGCGGTAAACCGAGCGATTGTAATTGCCCAGAAAACCGAGCTGCCAATTGCGATTGAGATCGTAGGTGATATAGGTTTGGATATCCGCAAAATTAGGAATATACTCGCCTGTAATGTCTAGGCTTCCCAACAAATATCTAGTCGTTTTGTATCGTGCGCCCACCAGATAACGGAGTTTTTTGTAACTACTTTTTCCGACATCAAAACTACCCTCAATATGGGCTGATCCACCTAAAAAACTACCGCCTACAGAAGCTTTAAGACTATCGGGCCGCTTGTATTTGATGTCCAGTACAGAAGATAACTTATCGCCATAGCGGGCTTCGAAACCGCCACTTGAGAAAGACAAATCCCGAATCAGGTCAATATTTGGGAAAGTCAGACCTTCTTGTTGTCCGGCACGGATTAGCTGCGGCCGGTATATCTGAAAATCATTGACATAAACTAGGTTTTCGTCATAGTTTCCACCTCTCACATTATATTGAGAACTTAGCTCCCCACCTGTACCAGAACTAGTACCGAGGGCAATGTGCGGCAAGACGCTTTCAAAGTTTCCGGTAGTGGTTGGCAACAGCTTTAATTCACTCACTTCCTCTTTTATCATGCCCGCTTCTTCCAGTTTACTTTCTTTTACGATGACTTCGATATCCGAATCACTAGGTGCCAGCACCACATCGATCTGCCGTTGTGATCGAACCGGCATGGGTTGTATCGTTTTGGAAGTAGCCTTGTAACCAATTCTGGAAAAGACGAGGGTGAAAGCCTGTTCTGCCGGTACATCCAGGCTGTAACGGCCATTCTGAGCGGTTTCTGTGACAAAGGAAGTACCTTCAACATAAACAGTGACTAATTCTACGGCCTGATCAGTCAGTCCATCTGTTACCTTACCGGTAATCCGGGCTTTTTGATCTTGTCCCCAAAGATTGGTAGAAATGATACACACCAATAAGGCGCTAAAAAAGAAGGAATATTTCATATACTAATAACTTTGAAGCCCGAATAATTCGGGCAAACCACCTACTGGCTTTCTCTCGATAACGACCGCTTTAAAACTGAAGTGTTTATGTTTTACATTTTCACTCTAAAGGGACAGTAACCGACATTTCATTAAATATAAAATTTGCGATCACTTTCTATCGCTTTTAATCGTTTGATGCTATCTTTTGGATCTGGTGATTTAAAAACACTACTTCCGGCCACCAAAATATCGGCTCCGGCACGCAACAAAGCCTCTGCATTTTGCAATCCGACTCCACCATCAATTTCTATTTGTACCTGTAAGTTGCGGGCAGTGATTTCGTTTTTTAGCTGTTCAACCTTATTTATGGTTCGGTAAATAAACTTTTGTCCACCGAAGCCTGGATTAACCGACATGATAAGTACCAGGTCAATTTCTTCCAAAACGTCTGACAACAAACTCACCGGTGTATGCGGGTTTATTGCTACCCCAGCTTTGGCCCCTGAAGCGCGCACTTGTTGGGCAACCCGATGCACATGCTGTGTAGCTTCATAATGAAATGAAATGATATCAGCACCAGCCTTACGGAAATCCTCCACATAGCGCTCCGGTTCTTCAATCATCAGATGGACATCCAGCGGTTTTTCAGTCATTTTCCGCATAGCATCAATCATGAGCATTCCGAAGGTGATATTAGGAACAAAACGACCGTCCATAACATCTAGATGAAGCATATCAGCTTCACTTTCGTTAAACATGGCAAGTTCTGCGGGAAGATTAGTAAAATCGGCAGCCAAAAGAGAGGGTGCAACCAAATGCTGACTCATAAATTTTGTTTTTTTACATTACTGCAAATGTAAGAAACGAGGATCGTTTTTTATGCTTCTGTCAGGTTTTGGAAACGACAGCTTTAATTTTTTTGCATTTTTTCGGAACCTTTCGTTCAGGTCACCGTAAAAAAAAACCGACTAGCTTAACTAGTCGGTTCACAAAAGAGCTTTGAGAGGCTATCTACATACCAAAAACGGAATTTCCATTGAAATTCCTAAGTCTTAATTTTATGAGATTATGATTGTTATTCGTGGAATTATAATTTGTTGTCTCTTATTTTTATTCCGGAACTCGTTTGTTCCTTTTCACATTACAAATATGCTCTAACATTATAAAAAAAATAAGTACAAGAAAAGAGATTACTGGATCAAACTACAACTATAACAATTCCATAAAATGCTAAAAACCAACAATCTAAACCAAAAGATAAACACCAAAACAATATATTTACGTATTTTAGCTATCTACATTTTTTTTTGAAATAAGGCACAAAGTCCCATCTAACGGAAGTTTTTCTTACATCCTCTTCCTCTTTTACGACAAAAAAGGCAGACATCCGTTTCTGAGAGAAGTCATTGAAGAAAATTCCAAAGATTGAAAAAGGAGTCATTCATCTAGGCGAGGCAAAAAAAAAGGGTGCTATCGGTAATAGCACCCTGGTCGAACACTCATGAGATTATAATTAAATTCCTTACGTCTTTTCTTTGCTTAGATTTTTAATCAGGAAAGAAGAATTTTAGTTCTTCTCCCCTGAAATCTTTCTTTGAAGTTGGGATAATAATTGTTAGTAATGGTCGTACAATTATGATTTGTTAGTAGTCGCGATTTAAAAAAAAGTATATAGTGTTTCATCGCGTATCCATTACAAAAGTGCCACAATTTGACTGTCTTTCTAAGTACATTTTACTAACTTACTGACTCAATACACGACCAACAACAAGCACAAAGCACTAAAAATCAAACAAATACTCAAAAAACAACTCACAATTACTGAATCCAAAACCAAGTAATCTTGTTATGCAAACGAGTAGATTATTCCGCTTAATTGAAGATTTATCAAAGAAAAAGAGAGAAAAATTTCTTCTTTTTGTGCGCTCTCCATATTTCAATCAACACGAGAAAACAACGGAGTTGTTGGAGCTTATTCTGGCCAATATTGGAAAAAAGAACACCAAAAAGCTTGAAAAAGAAGCGGTCTTCAAAAAATTGTTTCCCAAAGACAAGTTTGATGAACAGCAGATTCACAACTTGATGTCCTACCTCAAAAAACTCTACAATAAATTTACAGCCATTCAGTGCCTGGAAGAGCAAGAATATGAAGAGCAACTTTTTCTGCTCGAAGCAGCTACCAAAAATAATCAGGCAGATTTTTTGAAAAACCGCAGTAAACAACTTCAAAAGCAACTCAAAAAAAACTCAAACACCGATAGTTCCTTTCTCTATGCCAATTATCGGATGTACAAAATATTGGGCTACTATATTACCGAGTACGAAGACCGCGCTGATTCAGAGGTACTTCAAAAGATGATGGATAATTTCAATTATTACTTTATCGCAGAAATGCTTGAAAATTGTTGCCACTTACGTGCCAATATGATCATGCTCAACTCCAGTTATCATTTTCACTTTCTGGATGAGCTATTGCAATATCTCGAAAAAAACTGGTCGGTATACCGGCAAATTCCAAGTATCGAACTTTATTACACCATATTAATGAGTCTGATTCATGAAGAAAATGACCAACACTATGATGACCTCAAATATATCCTCGATAATAAAACCCACTTACTAAGTACTAAAGAAGGCCACGACTCATACCGTTTTGCCTACAATTATTGTATCCGCAAAATCAATAGTGGTGACAGTGCTTATCAGGAAGAATTATTCAACCTATACAACACTGGACTTGAAACGGGATTGATCTTCCAAAATGGCGTGCTTTCTGAATGGGATTATAAAAATATCGCTACCCTGGGTTGTAGTTTCAAAAAGTTTGACTGGACCAAAGACTTTATCGAAAACTACAACAGCAAACTTATGCCCAACCGACAGGAAAATGCCTATAAGTTTAATATGGCCAACCTGTACTACAACCAAAAAGAATACAACAAAACACTCGAACTCTTACTAGATGTTGACTTCCCGGATGTAAAATATAACCTGACCACCAATTTCTTGATTCTGCGTACTTTCTATGCTATGAATAATACGGAATCTTCCTTATCCAGAATTGAAGCGTTTCGGATTTATGTAATGCGAAACAAACGAATGACCACAGACCAAAAACGAGGATATACAAACCTACTTCGTTTTGCCAAAAAACTAGTATTATTAAGACCACAGGCCCAAACTTACTCTGAAAAAGAATTTGGAGAAAAAATAAAAGCCTTGAAACAAAAAACAATCGATGCCGATAACGTTATTAACAAGTTCTGGATATTAGAAGAACTTGAAAAACTCGAATCAGGAGTAACTGTATGATTACAGTAGCTTTAGTCGCATTTAATTGTTGGTGCTACTGTTCCGTGCTCGTTTCCTTCAACTTTTTCGCATTCGTTGACCGGCAAACCAGCATCTATTCTTACAAAATCTAGAACATGAATTTACAAAAGGTCTTACTACTCGTCTCTGCTATCCTCTTCTTTTTTAATGGTAGCTCCGCGCAAGACAAACTAATCCCCAAGCGAGAAGTGCGAGGGGTATGGGTGGCTACGGTTAAAAATATTGATTACCCCAAACGCCCTACTACCTGGGACGTCGCCCTCAAAGAAGAATGGCGTATTCTACTCAAAAAATATAAGGAAATTGGCATCAATACCTTGATCGTCCAGGTACGCCCAGCTGGTGACGCGCTCTACAAATCAGAGCTGGTTCCTTGGTCGGCTTATCTGACTGGACAACAAGGCCTTCCACCAGAAGATGATTTCGATCCACTGGCTTTTATGATCGAAGAGGCGCATAAAAATAGCATGGAATTTCATGCGTGGCTCAACCCTTACCGTGCTACTGTCGGCCTCGACACTAATGCACTGGCTCCTAATCATGTTTTCAATACGCACCGTGATTGGATGGTCAAATACGGTAAGCGTTTTTACCTCAACCCGGCATTGGTGGAAGTACAGGATCATTTGACGGAAGTCGTCGGAGAAATTGTCGACAACTATAATGTAGACGCCATCCACTTTGACGATTATTTCTACCCCTACGCTGTAAAAGGGGAAGTCTTCCCAGATAGTAGTGATTATGCCAATTTTGGCCTTGGTTTTAGTAGCATCGGTGATTGGCGACGACAAAATGTCGACAATCTTGTGCAGAAGGTAAACCAACGCATCAAGCGCGATAAGCCCTACCTCAAATTTGGCGTAAGCCCATTCGGTGTATGGCGCAATTATGAAGACGACGAGATGGGCTCCAAAACCAGAGCCGGAATTACCTGCTATGACGATCTTTACGCAGATGTGCTTAAGTGGCTTCGCCGCGACTGGATCGATTATGTAGCCCCGCAGCTCTATTGGCATATTGGTTTCGAACCAGCTGATCATGCGGTATTACTCGATTGGTGGAGTGCTCATACGTACAACAAACAATTGTATGTCGGTCATGCCGCTTATAAAGTTGGGCAAAATAATGAACCGGCTTGGGAAAACCCAGATGAAATTCCATTACAAATTAAACGGGCCCGGATGAACTTCAATGCTTCCGGAAATATTTTCTTCAGCTCCAAATCACTGATCGAAAATCGCAAAGGATTACGCGATTCGGTTACTTATGCTTATCGTATTCCTGCACTTCCTCCAGAAACGGAACTTGAGGCAGGTTCAGTAAAGTTGCATTCTCCACCTGAACTCAAAAAAGCACGCAGCAGAAGAGGTGCTGTACGCCTAAAGTGGAAACCCAATGACAATGACAAGAAGGATCCGCCGGCTTATTATGTCTTATATCGCTTTACGGGCACCAGCACTGGTAATTTTGAAGACCCCAAGAATATCATTCACGTTTCGGCTTTCCATACTGACCAAAGAAGTTATTGCTTCTTGGATGGGCAACCTAAAGAAGGCCGTCAATACACTTATGTGGTCAAAGCGGTCAATCGCCTACATCAAGAAAGTCGTCCCAGCGAAGCCAGAAAAATCAGAAAGAAAAAACGAGGGGTCAAAAACCTCAAATAAATCCTTTAAAAAAGCTCATTCAAAAAAAAGAATGAGCTTTTTTTTTGCTCCTTTTAAACCTTCCTGCTGCTTCTCAGTCAATATAAGCGTAAACCATAAAAAAGGACATCAGCGCTGCTAACTCCCTGGCCAGGAGGCAGATAAAGCACCACTTTATCATAGTCTTTGCTATGCTCTTTTTTAATAATTTACCTAAAATATTAATGTATCATGAAAAAATTAATGTTCTCTCTTATCGCTTTTAGTTTATTCCTGGCATCTTGCAACAAAGAAGAAACACAAGGTACGATCGAAGAAGGCATCACCACCAGCGAAGATCTGGCTACCCTTCAAAACCTTACGCAGGATACCGAAGATGAAGTCGACTTTTATGTAGATGCCGTAAATACCAATACTCTGGTGACGGATGAATGCCCACTTATTACCGTAAGTCCAGATGACGGCAGCTTTCCACGCACCATTACAATTGATTATGGAACAGATGGCTGTGAAGGCCCGAGAGGTAGAACACGCAAAGGTCAGATTATTATCGAACAAACAGATTCACTTCGACTTGAAGGTGCAGAACGCACCGTCACCCTACAGAATTTCTCCATAGATGAGGTCGCCATCGAAGGAACTAAATACTGGACCAACAATGGGTTTGATGCATCTGGCAATATTAGTATTAGCAGAGAGGTTTCCACCTCTATCACCTACCCTAACGGTGATCAGGCAAGCTGGGAAGCTAACCACCTACTCACGCAAACAGCAGGGGGTGACACCCAGGCATGGATGGACAATGTATATGAAATTAGTGGAGGTTCTTCCGGAACGAATCGCAATGGGGTCGCATTTAGCGTAAGCATAACCCAACCACTTGTAAAAAGCAAAAACTGCCCATGGATACAGTCAGGTATCAAAGAATTTTCTTTTGGTGACCGCAATAGAACACTAGACTATGGCGATGGCAGCTGTGATAATCAGGCAGTCGTAACCTATAATAACGGACAAACGCGCACTATCCGAATTCGCGCCTGGTGGCGCTAAAATGCTTGCATTAGCAGGCTACTCTAACAGACTAGTTCGACCATCGGGCTGGTCTGTTTTTAGTTTAATCTATTCTAGGTAAAACTTCGCGCCCAGACTAATTCTCACGCTTCGATGTCTTGGATGCAGACTGTCATTCGTTTCTTCCAGATCGATTAGTCCCCAACCGTATACGGCATCCAGCATGAAATACATATTGTTAACCGGAATGGCCAAACCCGTTCCAGCCAATAGCTCAAAATCCATTCGACGCAAGTCGTTTCGACCAAATTTGAGCCTAGTATTTGCTGAAGTAGGCCCTGAGTTGGGATAAAAAGTCAGTTCGTTCCAGCCAAATAATGCGACATTGATCATCCCACCTCCTCGTACATACCACTCTAACCAACCATCTGTTATTTGATAAGATAAACTAGCACCACCAGCTAGGTAGTTATAAACTGTTTTGGAATCACCCGCCAATTGTAAATTACTATCAAACCCATCGAGCTGATACCCTTTCTGAATAAAGGCTAGCTCAGGCTGCACACTCAATCGGTAAGTCAATGCTTTGTCTAGTATCACAGCCGCATAAATCCCCTGTAGTTCGGTCATACGCACGCCTTCCGTCAGCTCCATATCAGAATTGCGCCCTAGGTTGATACCAGTGCGCAGACCGATTTGAAGCTGCGCCCGCAATGCAGTCAACGCAAACAACATCAGAAAAAGACTTGTACTCATGCTTTTCATGACTTTCTGGGATTTATATTGATTTTGAATCTCCCTTCAACAATTATTTCTTATTCGTATCCATACACGAACGGCCAGAACTAACAATCTGTTTTCGACAAATGTCTGTTTGACTGCTGCAAAAGCGTATTGCGTGTTTCGATTGTGAACAGTAGTTTTACCGCGACATTCGGCTTATTTTTGTGATAACAGCTATTTGGAATGATATCAGGCGGGGACTAAGTGACAAGATTGTGGAATACCGCCTATTGCATCTTAATCGTAAGGATGATTTCTCTCAGAGGGCCTAAGATACAAATCAGCATGCTTTTTACGCTAAAAATCCCTGTACAAAATGCAACTCGCCATGAATTCTTTAACTTCCAGGAAGTTCTTACCTTCGAAAATTAAAATGATCGTGCAATTGGAATCATGCAACAACTTATAAGCACCGTCCTTTATATTCGGCTCAAACAATTTTTGCGTTATCTCCACGATATTGGCATTGGCCTTGTGCTGCTTGCGGGGGTGCTTTGCCTTGGCCTGCTTTTCAGCCTGGTTGCTGCCATGCAGCAAAGTTCAGATTGGCAAATTGCGATCATTTTTGGTATTTGTTTGGTGGTGGTTCACCTTCAAAGAGGCGACTATCAATTCCTTCGACAATTGCTCTCCAATCCGTCTTGGTTATTTTTGATCGAGTACACAAGCATCATCATTTTGTTGGCTCTTTTTTTGCTGCCTTTCGGCAAATACTATGTATTTCCGTTCAGTATACCATTTATCATTTTGCTAAGTATTTGGCCTCCGCCAAATCGGCTGGGTGCGCAAAAACCATGGTTAAAACATACCGTCCTTCCCCTTTGGTTATGGGAGTGGCGCAGTGGGCTTCGGCGTAGTGGTTTGCTCTTTTTTTCCCTTTATCTCATTTGTCTTGGGCTTAGCTTTTTGATTGGTGCCTCCTTACTTGGCATATTGGTGAGTGGCTTTGTCATTAGTTCTTCTTACGACTATATCGAACCTCCTGTGATACTCGAACAATGGTTGATCACTTCTTATTCGCTTCCGCAAAAAATATTTCGTCATGCCGGAGCATTTCTGATTTTGACGCTACCCTTTTCAGTAGCTTATCTCATTTTTCATGCCGAACGCTGGTACTTGTTACCTCTTTTTCTTTTAGCAGCCATGCTCATGATTACATTTGCGATTTGTTATAAATATGCAATTTACTTACCACATCAGTTACGCGCTTATCATCAAAATGCACTGAGCTTATTTGCTTTAGGTTTGCTCATTCCTCTATTTCTACCAGGTAGTTTGATTTACTTAGTGGTCTATTACCGAAAAGCTCAAAAGCGGCTCGCTTGGTTTTATCCTGTGCTTTTCAGCAAATCCCTCACAAAATCATAGTTTATGCTACAAATTGAAAATCTCCATTTCCAATATCAGCAAAAACCTATTCTTCAGGGCCTCTCTCTCAGCCTCCCTCCCGGGATCATCATGGGCATTTTGGGCCGAAACGGCGCCGGAAAGACTAGTCTTTTCAAGCTAATCAGTGGTTGGCTCAAGCCTCAACAAGGCCAAATTCAGCAATCTGGGCAACCTTTACCGAGTCATCAGGTGGCTTTTCTGGAAACACATCCGTACTTCTATCCCTTTATGACGGGCAAAGAATACCTACAATTACTTCGACTTCAAAACCCAGATTTCTCAATTGATCAGTGGAATCATATTTTCCAGCTTCCGCTAAATGACTATGCCACGACCTACTCTACTGGCATGAAAAAACAACTGGCCATTCTTGGCATCCTGGCACTCGATCGACCTATCGTTATTCTTGATGAGCCTTTCAACGGACTTGATTTTGAAAGTACCGAAAAACTATACCGCATCATTTTGCGATTGCAAGAGCAAAACAAAACCGTATTGATTTCTTCCCACATTATTGAGTCCCTGACTAGTATTTGCCGCAAGGTAGCCTATTTGCAAAATGGACAAATTCAACAAATTTTTGAGCAAGCTAAATTCAATGAAATGGAAAAGCTGCTACGCAGCAGCATTCAAAAAGAAATGGATATTCAACTCGATGAGCTATTAAAGAAAAGTTAAGACCACTTAAAGTCGATTAAACCCGACATCTACCCGACTGAAGAGCCAAAACAAACTCGTTTTTTCGTTTATATTTGCACTCAGAATTCAAAAAAAATAGTAATGACCATTCTGATATTTCTTATTGTCAGTTATATATTATTGAGCATAAGCTTATACTTCCTGTTTCCAAAAGCAAATCAGGAAGCATGGAAAGGCTTGGTACCGGGACTCAATTTTGTCGTAATGTGCGAAATCATTGGGCGTAAGCCTTCGTATGCAGCTTTGCTCCTCATTCCCATCGTCAATATTTTCATTTATGTGGGTATGTGCGTGGATGTTGTGCGCTCTTTCGGCAAATTACAACTTTGGCATTCTGCCTTGGCTGTAATTTATGCACCAATTGCATTCTTTTACCTTGCTTTTAAAGAAGATGAAAAGTATGAAGGCCCTACAGTCATAAAAGAAAAAGAATATGCAGCTCAGATCGATGCTGCCAAGAAAAGCGAAAATACGCGCCAACTCAAAAAACTGGAAGCGAATAACCCTTACAAAAAATCAGCTAGTCGTGAATGGTTTGAGGCCGTTGTCTTTGCAGTTTTTGCTGCCGCTTTTATCCGTATGTTTCTCATCGAAGCTTATGTGATACCGACTTCTTCCATGGAAGGCTCGCTATTGGTTGGGGACTTCCTCTTTGTTTCAAAAGCATCTTATGGTATTCGGACGCCACAAACAGTGGCAATGGTACCACTTTTGCATAACCGCATACCTGTACTCAACCGCGAATCTTATCTGGAAAACCCAAAACTTCCTTATTATCGTTTGCCCGCTTTACGCGAAATCAAACGCAATGATGCCGTTGTTTTCAATTATCCAGAAGGAGACAGTGTTTATGTGTTCCCAGAACGTACCTGGTCGGTGCACGATTTCAAACGTGGCCAGGTGCCAGAGCCAAGAGCTACACAGATCCGCTCAGGCCAAGCCGCATTGGTAACTCGTCCAATCGACAAAAAAGATCATTATATCAAACGTTGCATTGGCTTGCCGGGTGACACCCTCGAAATCATCAATCGCGAGGTATATATTAATGGCGAACCGGGTGAAGTACCTGAAAAGGTGCAGTATTTGTACCATGTTAAATCACCAAATGCACCATTGAGTACCAGCAAATTTACAAAGTGGAATATCTCGGATGAAGATCAGTTTATAAAGGATCCAGTAACTAATTCTCAACTATTGTTCCTGAATGCTGAACAGGCTGGGAAAATTCAGGATATGGACCCAAGTATCGTACTGGGCCCTACAAAAGACTACCTGATCAGAACACCTGCGGGTTATCCGGTTGAAAACTTTATCAGCTATGGCATCGACAATGCCAACATTCGCCAGACAGACCGTCAGACAAAGTTCTTTATGTCTTTAACGGATGATCAGTTTAAACAAATCAAAACGGATTCGCTACTGGTAATTAAGAAATTCAGTGGTGGTGAAATGCGCCTATTCCCGCATGATCCGGCTAATTATCCAGGCTGGACAGTCGATGATTTTGGCCCGGTTTATGTGCCACAAAAAGGTGCTACTATTAATATTTCGACTCAAAACATCGCTTTTTATCGCCGAATTATTGGGGTATATGAAGGTAATGATTTACGCGAAAGCGGTGGTAAAATATATATCAATGGAGAAGAAGCAACATCTTATACCTTCCAGATGAACTATTATTGGATGATGGGTGATAACCGCCACAATTCCGAAGATAGTCGGGTATGGGGTTTTGTTCCAGAAGATCATATCGTGGGTAAACCACTAATCGTCTGGTTCTCAACGCGTGAAGGCTCTTTGGCCAAAGGTATTAACTGGAGCCGCTTATTTAAGTGGGTAGCAAATATATAAGATTAGCTATATTCAAACGTTTAAAAGGTGAATTTCTACAAATGTGGGAATTCACCTTTTCATTTTCATAGACAAAATCTTCTGGAAAAAAGCCTGTCAGAACGTTTTGCGCAAGCATTATTGTTTATATTGGGTTGGAAACCAGAAAACAGCGTTGAAACGCATCAACACCAATTTGAAAAATTAAACACTCCCAAACCATGCTTACAAAGTTTTTCCAGGCGATTGGAAGCTTCTTCCGAGCCCTTTTTGGAGGTGGCTCTGATAAAACATCAACCCCTACCCGCAAACCAGTCACTAATCTGGAACCCGCCGATCCTATGCAACCACAGGATGGCTCCGAAATCAAACCCGATACCATTGTCGTAATTGCGAGTGAAACTGAGCCGGTACATATCGAACCAGGTGAGCAAGATATTGAGTTCGATCCGGATACCCCGGAACCTCCGGTTGAAGAAGATGTCGAGCCAGCTATCCCAGAACCGGAAATGGGAGAAAGAGAAAAAGCGGAGGAAGAATCAGAAACAGAACCAACCCCTACCGGCCACGAGCAAAGGTTTTTGTGGTGCCTCGATAATGGGCATGGCAAGCAAACCAAAGGAAAGCGCTCTCCTGTTTTTGATGATGATAAACAGTTTTTTGAATACGAATTCAATCGCGATATCGTAAAACGTATTATCGAGCAACTTGAAGAAAAAGGAGTGGCTTACTTTAATGTAGTACCCGAAGTTGATATCGATAACTTCCTCGAAGGTCGCGTTAATCGGGCTAACAGCAAAAAATCAACCCTACCAAAGATTTTTGTCTCCGTTCACGCTAATGCTGCGCCTGCACGCAGTAGTAAAGATTGGGCTGCCGACTCCATCAGAGGAATCGAAACTTGGTATTATCACAATAGTAAAAAAGGTCAGAAGGTCGCCAGTGTGTTCCAAAAACACCTAATTGAGGAAACGGGTTTCAAAAACCGACACCTCAAATCAAGACCAAATAGCCAGTTCTATGTACTGCGCAAAACGCGTATGACTGCCGTTCTTACGGAAAACGGATTCTATAACAATAAACTGGAAGTCCTGGAATTGATGAAAGACGAAGTGCGCCAGCAAATTGCAGATGCACATGTCAAAGCCATCATGGAAATCGAGGAAAACGGTATCGTCTAAACAATCTTTACACCTGCTTGCAACCAATAACTTGATTGCAAGCAGGTGTTACATCACTCCAAACATATTCTTGATACCCGTCATAACCATATCTACACCAATCGCACCTATAAAAAAGCCATTTAGTCGGAGCAACACCTCCATGTTTTTATCGTAAGCCGTCTTTAGGCGCCGCCCTTCCACCAAATCTCTTGACTTCTTCAATAGAAAAATAATCAGGTAGTTACTAGCAAATACAATCAACAGTATCAGTATCCCCCACGTGGTGGTGTGACGATGCGAAACAATGATACTCAGCGAAATAGTACCTGCTCCTACCATAAATGGTAGCGCAATTTCACTAGCCAGATCATCCAGGTTCTCTTTGAACATAATCATAGCCTTCTGCCCTTTCACGATAAAATAATAGGCAAAAGAAAAGATGATAATTCCTCCGAAAATACGGAACGACTCAAAATCAATGTGCAGTACTGATTCAAAAATGAATTCCCCGCCAACTGCAAAAATGGAACAAATGATCAAGGAAATCAGACTGGCATTAAAGAGCACAACATAAAAATCCTTGTTATTCAGGTCTTTCCGGATGGGCTCCAAATACAGGAAAAGTGCAAATGGATTCAACATCACTAAGAACTCAAGTATAGAAACTAGCATAAATTTGATTACACGTTACAAACAATTACTTTTTGAAGTATTCTGAATACAGATTTCCTTTTTTGTACTCTTCGAGTACGTGCTGAACAGTTCCGGTCAGGTTTTTAGGAAGCTTATCGATCGGGAACCACTTGGCAGCTTTAAATTTGTGGGTTTCCAATGCTTTAATATTCCCATCCCATTTATTGGTGATGAAATAAAACACCACCCGATGCTCGAAGCGGCTACGCTTATGCAAAACATGCACCAACTCCAAATCGCTTTCCCTGATCTTAATAGCCGCCTCTTCCAGGGCTTCCCGTACCAAACTTTCTCTCGCAAATTCATGCCCCTCAATTGTGCCTCCCACTAACGTGAAATTACCACCATTTGGCTTGGTTTGCTTAAGCAGCAAAATTTGCCCGAAATGATACAAAATCAACCTCGACTTGAGAATGATAGCAGGCTCAGCCATGATTTTTAGATTTTAGGGTACGAAAATCGTTTTGTTCACCGATAAATCCAAATATCTTTTCATCACAATTTTCGATTTTGAAACGAAGAAGAAGTAGATAGAGACTAAAATCTTCTTTGTCGCTCCATCCATTTAGTTTAAAAACTTCTGATGTAAGACCAGAAAGTGGGAACTCAAAACCATAAAAATTAAGTTAAAACAGAAGTGAAATAGGGTACAACAGATGAAACCATTATTTTTATGCATCTTGTTGTGTCAAGTTTTGCGCCAAGCAATATACCTGACAATTGCAAAGCAAAAATTGTTTCTCTTTCGCGCTCTAACTCAACAAGAGGAACAGCTGTAATACTTCAAAAAAATAAGCCGCACATGGAATTTGATGAATTAAACCAACTGCGAGAAGCACTCAAAAGCTCCCCCGACAATCTACCCCTCCGGAAATATCTGGCTAGTTTATTGCTCAAAAAAGAAAGATGGGAAGAAGCCGAACTAGAGTACAAAGAAGCGCTTAAATACAGCCCTGACGACCTCGAATTACAAATTGGTCTGGCTAATGCCTTTCAAGCACAAGAAAAAACGGGACTCGGACTTGTACTAATCGAAGAAATTGTGCAAAAATCTGCGCCACCGCCCACTGCTTGGCTTGTGTATGCCAAACTGTTGTTGCAAAGTGGCCAGGCCAGAGATGCTCGCGATGCTTATGAAAATGCCATTGCACTCGACCCCAAGCTGAAAGATGCTTATCTCGAATCTGACATTAATCTGAAAGCTTCCAAAAATCAGGAACCAGAGAAAATAAAAATGTTTTCTGGGGCACCGGAAGAAAATGATACCGGAACTTCAGTCGATATCGAACGTCCCAATATCAACTTTGACGATGTTGGTGGTATGCAGGATGTCAAAGAGGAAATCCGCATGAAAATCATTCATCCGATCCAACATCCAGATTTATACAAAGCTTACGGCAAAAAAATCGGTGGTGGTATATTGCTATACGGTCCTCCTGGTTGTGGTAAAACGCATTTGGCAAGAGCCACAGCAGGACAAGTCAATGCTAATTTTATCCCGGTAGGCATTAGTGATATACTCGATATGTATATTGGTCAGAGTGAGCGCAACCTGCACGCTATTTTTCAAAAAGCCCGCAGCATGAAACCTTGTGTACTCTTTTTTGACGAAGTTGATGCATTGGGTGCCAGTCGAACCGATATGCGCAGTAGTGATGGGCGCAGGCTAATTAATCAGTTTTTGGACGAGCTTGATGGCGTACGCTATGACAATGACGGCGTATTGATCTTGGCTGCCACGAACGCGCCTTGGCACCTCGATCCGGCTTTTCGTCGTCCTGGTCGCTTTGATCGCATTATTTTTATTCCGCCACCAGATGAATCGGCCCGCGAAGCGATACTCGAACTCAAACTTAAAGGTAAGCCTGTCGGTCAGCTCAAACTGGACAAAATCAGAAAGAAAACAAAAGACTTTTCAGGTGCAGACCTCGAAGCGATCATCGATATTGCAGTGGAAGCCAAGCTGGAAGAGTCTATCCGAAAGGGAGGTGCATTGCCTATAGAAACCAGAGACCTTGAGCAAGCGCTCAAAAAACATCGACCAACGACCAAAGAGTGGTTCAATACCGCCAAGAACTACGCCCTGTTTGCCAACGAATCGGGCTTATACGATGACATTCTCGCTTATCTGAATATCAAGAAATAACAACAAACAAAACAAAAATCTATGCATATACAGCGAGCACAGTTGCTCTTACAGCAAGGGAGGTACTCGGATGCAGAAAAAGAACTCAAACAAGCCCTCAGCCTCGACCCTCAAAATTATATTGCTTATGCACTAATGGCAGAATGTGCCATAGAACAAAAAGATTATAAAGCAGCCGCAGAATTTAGTCGAACGGGTCTGGAATATGCACCTGACAACACTTTTTGCTTGTATATGCATGCCAAGGCGTTATTTTTCAACAAAAATACCAAAGATGCCCGCCACTTTATCAGCGAAGGTTTGCGGCTTGCGCCAAATGATAGCGATTTTTTTGGCTTATTAGCCAATATTGAATTTTATGAAGAAAACTGGGAAGCAGCACTCAAAGCAGCTGAAGATGGCCTAGAGCTTGACCCGGAAGATGTACACTTAGTGAATGTCCGCGCCCAGGCGCTCATAAAACTCAACCGCCAGACAGAAGCAGAAGAAACGCTTGACTATGCACTTCACCGAGCACCTGAGAATGCATTTTCTCATGCCAACAAAGGCTGGGTCGCCATAGAAAAAGATAACTACAATCAAGCAATTGAGCACTTCAAAGAAGCACTACGACTCAATCCAGACAGTAGCTTTGCCAAATCTGGCCTCAAGGAGGCCATCAAAGGGAAAAATATTCTTTATCGAATGATTCTGAAATACTTCCTTTGGATGGACAAACTCAATGAGAAAGGCCGTTGGTTCTTTATCATTGGTATTTATATCTTATACCGAATACTATTGGAAGTAGCCGAACGGAATCCTGATATAGCTCCGTTTTTATATCCATTTATTGGCTTGTACATTTTATTTGCCTTTTCGTCCTGGATTGCGATGCCCATATCCAATCTGTTTTTGCGACTTCACCCATTGGGTCGTTTTGCGCTTACGGATGACGAGCGGCTCGGCTCAACCATAACGGGGCTTTTAGGAGGTGCTGCTATTATTTCATTAGTCACTTATTTAGCGGTTGGTACCGACCTCGCTTTATTTTTGACGCTTTATTTTTCGTTGTTAATGATACCTGTCGGTGGTTTATTTGCAGTATCGGAGGAGAGCAAAGCCAGAAAAAACTTGATTTATTATACGATCATTTTGGCCCTTTGCGGGGCAGCATTCATTGCAATCCCTGGTCTGATTTTTACCGGTGCTTTATTTTTGTTAGGTATATTTGCCTATGGCTGGGTAGCCAATTATTTTATTTCCAGAGAAAGAAAAGAGTTTTACTAACCAAGTGCGAAGCTCACTGCTTCGTACCCAAATTATAGACCATTGCAAGCGACTACAGATTTTCAAAAGGCTATTTTAGAAGGAATTCCGGAGCAACTACCACCTCCGGCTGATTACGACCACAGTGTAAGCCATGCGCCCAAGCGGGTCATCGAAGACGTGCTCAGCGTAGACGAAAAAGGCCTCGCTATCCGAAATGCACTTCGCTACTTCCCTGCTCACCAACATCCGGTACTTGCTGTCGAATTTGCCAAAGAGCTGGAAGAATATGGCCGAATTTATATGCATCGTTTTCGTCCTGATTATGACATGTATGCCCGCCCCATCCATGAATACCCTCACAACAGCAAGCAGGCCGCAGCGATTATGCTCATGATTCAGAATAATCTGGATAAAAAAGTAGCTAAACACCCTCATGAATTAATTACTTATGGTGGTAATGGGGCTGTTTTTCAAAACTGGGCGCAGTATCGCCTTTGTATGAAATATCTGGCAGAAATGACTGATGAGCAAACGCTTGTCCTCTATTCTGGTCATCCACTGGGGCTATTCCCCTCTCATAAAGATGCTCCACGAGTTGTCGTCACCAATGGTATGATGATTCCGAATTATTCTAAAAAAGAAGACTGGAATAAATACAACGCTCTCGGGGTTACCTCCTATGGACAAATGACCGCTGGTTCGTTTATGTACATTGGTCCTCAAGGTATCGTGCATGGAACGACGATTACCCTGCTCAATGCCGGCCGTATGCACGGCCTGGGCGAAAATAATCTGAAAGGAAAAATCTATGTGACCTCCGGCCTTGGCGGAATGTCTGGCGCACAAGCACTGGCAGCCGTGATAACCGGAGCAGTGGGCGTTATTGGCGAAGTCGACGGCGATGCCATCGAGCAACGAGTAACAGATGGCTACATCCAACGAGAACATGTCTTTACCGACCTCAATGACTTAGTCATCAAAATTGAAGAATGCCGCAAACAGGAAGAAGGTGTGGCCCTGATTTATCACGGAAATATCGTTGAACTTTGGGAAAAACTGGTCGAAGACAATATCAAAATAGAACTAGGTTCTGACCAAACCTCCTTACACAATATAGATGACCTCGGTTATTGCCCGGTCGGTTATTCTTTTGAGGAAGCCAAACGCTTGCTCGAAAATGACAAGATTCGGTTCATGTCCGAAATACGATCTACCCTGAAGCGACATGTAAAAGCGATTAATACCTTGTCTGAACGCGGCATGTATTTCTGGGACTATGGCAATGCTTTCCTCAAAGAAGCGGCTAAAGCGGGTGCTGATATATGGGAAAACGAAAAGAAAGCCATTTTCAAATATCCATCTTACGTTGAGGATATCATGGGGCCAATGTGCTTCGATTATGGCTTCGGTCCCTTCCGCTGGGTATGTACTTCAGGCGATAAAGCAGACCTTGATCGCACTGATCAAATTGCAGGTGACATTCTGAAAGATATGCTCAAAAATGCATCGGAAGACATTCAGCCACAGCTAAAAGACAATATCAACTGGATTGAATCAGCTGACGAAAATATTCCGATCGTTGGTTCAAAATCTCGGATTTTATACGCAGACTCAGAAGGAAGAATCCGCATTGCACTGGCTTTCAATAAGGCAATTGCTGATGGCGAACTAAAAGGTCCTATCGTTTTGGGACGCGACCACCACGACGTTTCTGGAACTGACTCTCCTTATCGAGAAACGGCCAATATATATGACGGTTCCCGCTTTACAGCGGATATGGCGGTGCACAATGTCATTGGCGATAGCTTTCGGGGAGCAACCTGGGTATCGCTGCACAATGGCGGCGGCGTTGGCTGGGGCGATGTCATCAATGGTGGATTCGGTCTCGTTTTGGATGGTACCGCTTCTGCGGAAAACAAACTCAAATCCATGCTGTTCTGGGACGTCAACAATGGTATTGCCCGTCGAAGTTGGGCCCGAAACCCGGAAGCCATCACCACGGCAGCCAGAACGATGGAACAATACCCTGACTTGCACATCACTATGCCCAATATTGTGGATGATGAGATCATAGCATCGGTAATCAAAAATAATCAGTCGGCATAGGTTTTCACTTTCGTGAAATACTACAAAAATGAAACAGCTCTTTGAAGGAATCTTCCAAAGAGCTGTTTCATTATTATCGATAAGAAGTTAAAATAGATCACGTCCTATTTACAACGTGCCTGTTTATAATAAACATAGAAATTGTCATCAAATTCAAGGCATTCTCGGCTACTACAATTTTTTACCGGCCGCAATTCTGCAAAACGGTAATGTCTGGTGCTAGGTAATTCTTTTAGTTCCAAATAAGACCGTCCGACCAAGTCTTGTACAATTTGCCATTTACCTGAATGGGTTTCGTCTATGCTACTTCCATTGAGCTGAGTGATCATCAGTTTATATCGGTAGGTACCATCTTTACAGAGGTCCAAGAGACCAACAGCCTCGGATACCACTCTCTTTTCTCCACCTTTGTAATAGACACTATCTTTTAGCTTATAGCATTTGCCCACGAGCGAGACCTTCACTTCAGGTTTTGGTTTTGACCAAGAGACGGATTGGATAACAGCTTCAATGACTTCTTTCATCCCACTCGGATTGTCATTGCTTCCAATACCAAGGACAACAATACCATTGCCCATTTGCCCCTGTTGGCTGTAGCCAATAAGTTTATAAGAGTCATCCCCGAAGTTGGATTTCACAGGAAATTCCACATAGATTTGCCCTTCCTTTTTCTTAGTTTGCTGAGCATTTCGATTGATGATTCGGTACTCAAGCGTATTGATATTTTCAAGCACATAACTTGTCATCTTAGGCAGGTCAATTCTGGAGAAACCGAACAAGCTAATCAGTC
>JALEHC010000023.1 GCA_022763215.1 Saprospiraceae bacterium | reverse complement strand
TAAAAAGGGCACCTTTTAATAACCACAACAAATCAAAACGATATTCGATATTCATCTCTAGTTTGATGTCACCAGTCTGGTAAAGAAGGGTATTATTGTTGACATCTTGTACCAATGGATCGTCATAACCGCCTGGGCCAAGCCCTCTGGCAGGCCATGCCCGAATACTATTTGGCCCACCTACATAAAATTGTTTGACATATGGTACGTCTGAAGAAAAACCGAATGGATTGGCTATCCCAAAATAGGCACGGGTGGCCAGACTTTGAGAACTATTGAACTCTTTGGTAAAATGAAAATCAATTTCAGCTTTGACATATTGACTAAATTCGGTGCTTCCTAATTGCCAAACTTCATTACTGGAATTAATGGCATTGTATAGTTCGTTAAAACCCAATAATTCAAGCCCTGCTACTTCAAATCCTAGGCTGATATAATGGGATTCACCAAATCGGTTCTTGCGGCTATTGTACACCCAGCTTACATCCCGAAAAAGTAGACTTACAAATAATTGATTACCAAAACTTCTTTCGAGGAATGGATTAATATCCTGGATTTCTTGAAACGCAGGCTCTGTAACCGGACGCAAAAAATCAAGCGCCAAGTGGTTAACAATAAATCGTTCATTTCGACTAGGCTGATAATCAAAACCATAGGAAATATTCATCAGGTTATAGCGATACCAATCCAGGATCAGCAGATAATTGTAGCTGGCGGAAACGCGCGTCGTTCCAGATTCGCTTAATTCTTTGTAAAACGATTCCGGGATGACTTTTTTATTTTTGCCGAAAGGCAGCTTACTCAGTCCTTTCCATATATTGAAATAATCAAGAAAACGCGGAATATAAAGATCACTCTGAATTCCAAGATCGATCGTATTCCAGAAACGTTGACCAGAAAAAGCCGGATTGATCTCTACACCAGCGGATAAGTTGGTCACCAATGTTTCTGCTCCGTTAAACAGGTTTCGATGCGTATAGGCGGGGCTAAAGGTAAGACCAATCAGGTTACCTTGCCCTTGTGTTGAATTGGAGCGGTTGGTATAATTGACATCAAAATTGAAACTGATTTCCATCTTTTCGTTGGCGCGGAGTTCAATTTCAATGTTGACCAGGTTTTCATTAAGGGTATCTATAACCGGACGTAGCCGCACAAAACGGAAAATACCAAGAGATGAAAGTTGCTGGTTAGACTTTTCAAATTTTCGTTGCGAAAATAACTCACCTTCCTGAAAGTAGATCTCGTTAAGTATGGTTTTGGGCAATACTACAAACTCACTTCCCTTCGGTCGTTTAAAAGTAATGCCGTTGATTTCAATTTCTTCTATTTCATCGGCTGCACGGGTAGGATCAAAGTCAGTATCAACAATGATTTCGCCGATGTCGTAGGCCGTATGGGCATCTTTACCGAAAGGTGGCAGAACCTCAACGTAGATATTGGCTTTTTGTGGATTTTGGCTGGTATCAACCTGTAGTTTGGCAAAATAATTGGGGTAGAAGAAAGCATAACCGTGGTTTTTGAGATAACGAGAAATACGATCCTTATCCCTTTCGTAGTATTCGATATCGAGGCCCTTTCCCTTTTGGAAAGCAGTCGCTGGTTTTATCTTTTGAAGAATACGGTGTAAAGTCGTATCCGTACTATTGTAAAAAACACTATCAATCAAATGCTGCTTGCCCGTACGAATGTAGTAAGTGAGATCAATTTTTTTGCGTTTGGGGTGGTTGGTCTGATCAATATAAATACTTGAATTATAAAACCCCTTGTATTGCAGATAAGTCTGCATAGCATCTTTTGTGGCTTCAGACAATTCGTCTTTATAGATGGCGGGCGGTTCGCCCAGTGTTTTTCGCTGCCAGCGATCAAAACTAGTGGTGTCGCCGGGGGCTTGGGTAGCGAGGTAAAACCAGGCCCGATTGATAAAAAAATTGAACAGTAATTTATTGTTGGGCTTTTGTTTGTGTAACCTGGATAGTTCGTATTTTAAGGAACGCTTATTGGGGATATCTGCTTCACCTTCAAACTCAATATTGTTTTTGCGTACCAGATATTCGTCAGGGCCCAAGTACTTTGCTGTTCCGCAGGAAGACAGCAGAAACAACAGAAAGAAGAATTGAAGTATGTATATTGCGGATTTATTCTTTAGCATCAATAGTTATTGAAAAGCAGATGATCTCGAAAAATAAGATAAAGTATATACGCTCACTACATTCTAAAAAGTATAGGCAAAAGTATAACAAATTTATAGTCGAAGGAGATAAAATTTGTACAGAATTCCTACAACAGGATGTATACCAACTCGATGAGCTTTATGCAACTTCTACTTGGCTAGAACAAAATTATACAAGAATAAGATCGGTAGAAGAGCGTTGTTTTGAGGTTGAAGATCATCCGCTCAAACAAATTTCTGCGCTCAAAACAGCCAATCAGGTGCTAATTGTAGCAGATTTGCCGGAAGGCCAATCAAAAGACTTGCAAGACATCCATCAGTGGTGTTTATATCTTGATGGAATACAAGACCCCGGAAATATGGGCACCATTCTTCGCATTGCAGATTGGTTTGGTGTTGAACACGTTTTTTGCGCTCCGGACTCGGTAGAAATATACAATCCAAAGGTTATCCAAGCTTCGATGGGGGCTTTTTTACGTGTAACTCATTCGTACATTGAGTTGTCCAATTTAGTAAACGAATGGCCAGAGATTCCTATCGTAGGAGCAGTGATGGATGGCAATAATATTTACGATTTTGAGCCAGTAAAGCCCGGAATTATAGTTATTGGAAACGAAGGAAATGGTATTCGGCCTGAACATTTGCCCTTGTTGAAGGAGCAATTAACCATTCCATCAGCCCGAAATAGTGGTGCAGAGTCATTGAATGCAGGCGTTGCCACCGGTATTATGTGCGCACTTCTGTGCAAATAAAAAGAGCCACTTACCGCTTGGCAAATGGCTCCTTTTTTGGCTTTCGCCAAATTTTATAGCACTTTCAAAAGGGCATTTTCGATAGCCGCAGCACCTCGTAAATTAACGGCTGCAATTTTTCCTTCGCGGTCAATTAGGAAGGTTCTCGGTATAGAGCGTACGCCGTACAATGCAGCAGGAGCTGATTCCCACTTCTTAAGGTCACTTACGTGATAATCCCAAATAAGATTATCCTGTTCGATTGCTGACACCCAGCGCTGGCGCTGGTTTTGCATATACTGCTCTTTTTGCTCCTGCGTTTGCAGTCGAGCTGCCGATCGTGCATCCATACCATCAAGCGACACACTGTAGATGGTGAATCCTTGATCTCTGTATTTTTTATAGACTTCTACTACATTTGGATTTTCTCGTCGGCATGGGCCGCACCAACTTGCCCAGAAATCGAGTAACACTACCTTACCTTTCAAATCTTCGAGGGCATAGGTTTTACCATCAGGGCTAGGGAGTTCGATATTTGGAGCAGGCTGTCCCACTTGAATCAGTTCGGATGCCATTTGAGCTTTGTATTGCTTTTCAACCGCATCGATATATTTTTGGTACTCGGTCGTCATTTCGGAATTAGGGTAGGCTTTCGCCAAACGAGCCTGAGCTTTGTTATGCATCTCGATGTATTGGCCGTTAGGACCAATTGCTTTGTACGTCAAAAATGCTGCTGCTAAAGGATTTTGAACCGTGTCGATATAGGTACTCATGGCATTTTGATCGACTTGACGAGCAGCCATCTTTTTCATGAAGTTAACAAAGCTTCTAGAGTCAGGTGAGCCATACACGTTGAGATCGTAGCGTTGGAAATTATTCAGGTCACCCTCAATTTTCACCATATTCTCTTTACCGCTCATGACCAGATTGATGCGTTTGGCTCCGATGCGCATATTGTAGATTCCAGATTCTATACCTTCCGGAAAGTTAAATTCAAAGTAACCACTGCCATCGATATCCGTTTTGGCAATAACAGTATTTGCTTTCCCAATTACAACTTTGTCCAGATAAACCTGAAGGTTAGCTGCATTGGCAACATTTCCCTGAATCTGCGTACCCTCTACCGTTTGCTGGCACTGCCAAGTCATCAGTGCAAGGATTGCCAAAATGAAAAGTTTACCAATATTGTTCATGTTTTATAAGTTTTGTCCGAGAATTAATTATCAATTGTTTCGCCAAGATTGTTGTCGTATAGCTTGCGCCAATCATCTATTTTTCCATAATCATCGCCGTCAATGATCGCCCGATCGCCTGTCACATCACCCAACTTAGTAAATGATACATTGTGGGAATTCAGATAGTTGACCAGATCGTCTTCATTTTCTGGCTTAACGGTAATTACAATCCTGCTTTGGCTTTCGCCAAATAAGTAAGCATCTTTCCTGAAATTATAATCAGATTCGACGTCAAATCCAAATCCGCCAGCCATTGCACTCTCCATAAGCGCAACAAACAAGCCCCCTTCCGATACGTCATGGGCTGAAGCAACTATTCCTTTACGGATGATTAGCTTCATATTGTGCTGAACATGGAATTCTTCATCCAGGTCAAATTCTGGTGCAGGTGAGTATCTTATTTCGTGTACCCGCTTTACATATTCAGAGCTTCCAATATCATTTTGTGGCGTACCAAGCATATAAATGGCATCGCCTTCGTTTTTGAAACTAAGCGTAGTGCGGTGTGCAATATTGTCTACAACGCCCAGCATACCAATAGTTGGAGTTGGGAATACAGGCTCTGCAGATTTTTCAAGCACTGTTTGGTTGTAGAAACTTACATTACCTCCCGTTACCGGTGTGTCAAATTTGCGACAAGCATCACCCATTCCTTTGATTGCTTGTACAAACTGCCAATATACTTCAGGATTGTAAGGATTACCAAAATTGAGACAATTGGTAATGGCAACAGGTTCTCCTCCTGAACAGACGATGTTTCTAGCCGCTTCGGCCACCGCAATCATTGTACCGGTATAAGGATTTGCATATACATAGCTGGAGTTACAATCTGTGGTAACGGCCAGTAGTTTATTGGTCCCTTTTACGCGCACCAGTGCTGCATCAGAAGCATCGTTGGTATTAGCAGAGTTGGTACGAACCATAGAGTCGTACTGCTCATAAATCCAGCGTTTGGAAAGTATATTAGGGGAAGTAAATACTTTTTTAGCAGCTTCTACAAAGTTTTCAGGCTGCTTGATTTTTTTAATTTTGAACTGGTTGATTTTTTTGAGGTAAGCAGGCTTTTTGTATTCGCGCTGATAAACCGGAGCTCCACCACCAAGTACAAGAGGTTCTGCTTCTACATCTGCCACCAATTCGCCACCTTTATAAAATTGGATGCGGCCAGTATCGGTAACTTCACCAATTTCAGCACATTCCAAATCCCATTTTTCAAATACATCCAGCAATAATTGTTCTTTGCCCTTTTCCGCTACGATGAGCATTCGTTCCTGCGATTCAGATAGCAGAATTTCGAATGGCTGCATATTATCTTGGCGCGTTGGTACCTTGTCGAGGTCAATGCGCATACCCGTCTCACCTTTGGCCGACATTTCAGAAGAGGAACAAGTAATTCCTGCTGCACCCATATCCTGCATACCCACGATGGCGCCAGTTTGTATAGCCTCAAGCGTAGCTTCCAAGAGTAATTTTTCCTGGAAAGGGTCACCAACCTGTACAGCCGGTAGGTCATCTGCTGAGTCTTCAGTCAAATCTGCGGAAGCGAAAGTGGCACCGTGAATACCGTCTTTACCAGTAGCTGAACCTACAATAAAGACCGGATTGCCCGGACCACTCGAAATGGCAGATACTGTTTCATTGGCATTTACAATACCAACAGACATAGCATTGACAAGGATATTCTGATTGTAACATTCATCAAAATAAACCTCACCACCTACTGTAGGTACGCCAAAGCAATTGCCATAATCGCCAATACCACTGACTACTCCTTTAATGAGATGCTTGGTATGTTTGAGTTCTGGATTGCCAAAACGAAGAGAATTTAAGGCTGCAATCGGGCGGGCACCCATGGTGAAAATATCGCGATGAATACCACCTACACCTGTCGCTGCACCCTGATAAGGTTCGATAGCTGAAGGGTGGTTGTGCGATTCGATTTTGAAGGCACAGCCAAGTCCATCGCCGATATCGACCAAACCAGCATTTTCTTCTCCGGCACCAACCAAAAGACGAGAACCTTCACGAGGAAGGGTTTTCAACCAATGAATAGAGTTTTTGTACGAGCAGTGCTCTGACCACATGACGGAAAAGATGCTTAGCTCTGTGAAGTTGGGCGTTCGGCCCATAATTTCTTTGATACGATCAAACTCTTCTTCGGTGAGGCCAAGGTTTTTGGCAGTTTCTATTGTGATTTGCGGTTCACTCATCGCTATATTTGTGACGTTATTTAGAAAGCACAAATATAATACCTCGGTTTTGATTCCGCTAATCTGAGTTGAAAGATTTCAAAGCGAGCCTAACGAATGATGGAGTTAATCCAAAAGAAGAGGATCAGATAAATCCACAGCGCATCCAGAAAATGCCAGTATATCGTAAGCAAACGAAGTTTTAATCTTTTTTCAGGATCACTGAAATAAACCAATACACTTACCGGCTCTTTCATGTGTTTGCGAGCTGCCCACAAGAATACACCCAAGAATGGCAACCCGGCAATGACGTGTAAAAAGTGCATGGCCGAGATGAGATATAAGTAGGCAGATGAATTGCTACTATTGATGAAAATTTGTTGGTCAAAAAGACTTTTCCAAGCAAAAAACTGTGAAATCATAAAAATTACGGACAAGGCGATGGTCGCTTTCAATGCGTTTTGATAAGCCTGTGTGTCATCAGCTTTGTACGCTTTTTTTGCCCAAACCATAGTACCGCTACTTCCCAACAAAATAAAGGTATTGAAGAAAAATAGTAAAGGAAGGTCAAGAGGCGGAAGGTCATTTTGAACCCTAGAATAAATAAAAGATACCGAAAAGGCGAGAAACAAAGCTCCGATGCCAAAAAGTGTCAGAAATAGTAGAATATTGTACGGATGAAATGCAAATGAGTCGTACTCATTAAATTCATTATTTACCGGAGAAGGCGATTTTTGCTCTTTATTCATGATCTGATTCGTCGCTTTTTGCTATTTGGTGTGAATATACTTTGCCAAACGAAAAAATAAGGGCTTACTGCTTAGCTTTTTTTGCAGTTGCACCACAGGCTTTGCTGCAATATTTTACATTTTCCCAGTCGCGCTCCCACTTTTTGCGCCAACTAAATGGCCGATTACAAACCGGGCATATTTTCTGGGGTAAGTCTCTCTTTTTCTTCTGCTTTGGCATGAACAAACTGATTTATAAATGGAATGTTTGATTGTTTAAAAAGTTCATAAGAATACTGGGAAGCCTATGATTTTTAATTTGAAATGATACGCAAAACTGACCAGTTCCATTATTTTGGAAAGAAAGTTGCAAAATAATGCGCTGGATAGCTACTTTTGTTGCTACCATGGAATGTTGGAATTGTCATACCACTTTACCGGATAACGCTCGCTTTTGCATGAATTGCGGCGCTCAACAGCAAGAAATACCTGTGCTGGAGGAGCCTGATTATTTTAAACTCCCAGATGATATTGATCACCAACTCAATGAAGATTTCTTTGCAACTTTACACTTGCAGTTGGAGGAAGAACAAAATCCGGAATTGTTTGAGGCTTATCGCGAGCGCTTATATGAAAGTGGTTTTCGAGATACGCTCAAAAGAAGAATCGATCAATTGATTGAGCAATTCAAGGAGCTGGAAGCGCATCAATCACTAAGTCAGGAGGTTATCGAAGGTCTGCGTGATCGTATTTTTGATGAGTTGTTAGACTATTTCATTATCCATTTTTGTAAAGACCTCAATGTAATTCCATTACCAGAAGCAATTTTGAAATACCAAAACCTGAAATCTGATCAGGTGGTTTTATTTCAGTTGGTAATGGATTATCTAGATTTTGATCGGGAAGATGAAACGGTATACACCGACTTTTTGAAAATGCCGGTGGAGAAAATCAAAAATGCGAGTCGATTTTTTCTATTTCCTGAAAAGGATGAACGCATTTTGATGATTTGTGACCAAAGTGCCTTTGGTTCTTGTAAAGAAGGTTTTGCCTTGACCGACAAAGGAATTTATTGGAAAGCTTATCTTGAAAAAGCACGAAAAGTGTCTTACCAACAACTGCGATTGATCGAACCAGAACAAGACTGGATTACGATCAATGGCTTCTTTTTTAATGTAAAGCGAAGCATCAACGTGAAAATGATGAAGCTGCTACGTAAAATCAAGCAATTATAGGTTTTTTAGCAAAGAAGTCTTTATTCTTCCTGTTAGTAACCCGTTTTGCTCAGGCAGTTGTTGAATAGGGTAGAGGCAGGCTTCTTTATCAAATTGCAAGGGCGTTTCCGTCAAGTCTTGCTCAAGCAGATAGGTGCCCATGGCGCCTTCATGTGTCTTTAGCTCAGGTGCGGTGGCTGAAAACCAGATTCCAGCGGCAGTAAGAAGGCTGGTTTCTCCAAAATGTGCGCCTAATTGGCAGTTGATGTGGTGGGCTTTCGCCAAATCATAAATACG
>JALEHC010000193.1 GCA_022763215.1 Saprospiraceae bacterium | reverse complement strand
TGTTACGGTTCAAATTTGGGACTAATTGAGGTGGGAATAGAAGGACATTCAGCTTTCGCTAAATTTGTTTTTATTGAATCGTGAAAAGGAGGCACTACCCTGTAAAACCAGCTGAATAATGACGCTAAAATTCGATATGATGACATAAAACTTTATCGAATATGCGGTTATCAAGCATGGAAATGGGCAATAAAAAAGGCCAACCTTGTGGTTGACCTGTATATATAGTATAGCTTTATATCTTGGATAAGTGAAATTTGTCAGCACAAAATGATTGAACGAATTGATGATAAGATACTTAGGCGATTATTTTGTGCTGACCCTATAAAATTTCACTTGTTCATAATTCCGTCTAACTACTTAATTGGCAAAACCAGCGGAGCCGCAAAGGCGAACCGCTGGTGGGGCGTATAGCCTCATTAAATGCCAAAATAAATTTTTGGAAGAGCATTTGTGGCTCTTCCTTTTGGTTAAATGGGGTTTAATACTTACAACTACGTCTGTGTTCCACTACAAAAGTGATATGTTTTTTTTGAGAAAAAGCAGTCATTTTTGAGACGGATATATTTTGATTTATTGCATATTCATTCGTGGACGAGCGAGAAGCATTTGCGGGCCCCATCCGCCGAATGGCGTAAAGGCAAAAAAAAAGAGGCCTTGCTACTCATAATCCTACCGTACTTATGCGTTTCCATAAAGAGCACGTAAGTATGCTAATATCAACCAAAGAAAAACAACTACAAATGAAATGGAATTTTTTAATGCTGATTGGCTTATTGGCCCTCAGCCAGTCTTGTGCCGTACAACCGAAAGAACCTTTTGGTCAAACCAGGCATCCACAAGCACCTGATTACAGCCAACTCAGCAGTTGGGCTGCTCATCCTGCGAAAAATGATCCGGCAGACAGTGTTTCTACGATGCTTCCGCAAAAAGATCGAGTGTACGAAATGCGGGAGCAAATAGATGTATTTTTTCTGCATCCAACGACTTATACCGGCAAACGAGGGCATGAGTTGTGGAACGGCCCAGTTGATGATCCGGACTTGAACAAGCGGACAGACGAGGGCACGATTCTTTATCAAGCTAGTATTTTTAATGGTGTCGGGCAGGTGTATGCGCCGCGCTATCGACAGGCGCATTTGGAATGCTATTTTACCGATGACAAAAAAAGTGCAAAAGCGGCTTTTGATTTGGCATATCAAGATGTTAAGGCTGCCTTCTCTTATTATCTGGAACATTACAATAATGGCCGTCCTATCTTACTGGCTTCGCATAGCCAAGGAACGACTCACGCCAAGCAGTTGATGAAAGAATTTTTTGACGGCCAGCCATTACAGCAACAATTGGTGGCTGCTTATATAGTTGGTATTCCTGTAAAGAAAGACGAGTTTGAATCAATTTCTTATTGTCAAAATTCAAGTGATACGCAATGCTTCGTAAGTTGGCGTAGTTATAAAAAAGGAAAGTACCCGGATTATCACGAAAAAGACAACAACGTCTTGGCCGTAAATCCATTGAATTGGACAACTAGTAACGACTATATTCCCAAAAGTGAAAACGATGGCGGAATTTTATTGGATTTTGATGAAATTCTGCCCAATTTGGCGGGAGCACAGGTACACGACGGCTTGCTTTGGCTTGAAAAACCAAAGTTTCCGGGGAGTTTTTTGTATTGGGCACCCAATTATCATGCAGGTGATTTCAATTTGTATTACCTCGATGTTCGCAGAAATACAGCTGAAAGAGCTCGGCAGTACCTAAAAACGATATCAACCGCACCTTAGTCATTTTAAACGCTGATAAAGCATGGATATTTATTCTCAGAAATCGCGATGGAAGTTATATCTGGCAATTGCCGGAGCTATTATTGTAATCGTATCCGTGGTATATACCAATTACTTGACGGGCCAATTGGCACAAGAAGAAAGGCGTAAGACGGATATCTTTGGCCAGGTACAGGTAGAGTTGAATGAAATTGACGATGAGGATCGCGAAAACTGTAATTATGATATTCATCTCGAAATTCTGAGAAGTAATAAAACGATTCCAGTCATTATTGTGAATGATCGCGGAGGAATCGATGGGGCCAAAAATTTTGGTGATGACTTGGATGTCGATGAAGAATTCCTGAAAAAAGAAGTCGAGCGTATGCGACAAGAAGGCTTTGAACCCATCGAAGGCTTTGCATATAGTGTATATTTTAAGGAATCTACGATTTTGCGACAGCTGCGGTATTTTCCATTGGTGCAATTGCTCTTGATTGCTGCTTTTGTATTGTTTGGATATATGGGCTTTAATTCGGCTCGCCGAGCAGAGCAAAATCGCGTGTGGGTTGGTATGGCGAAAGAGACGGCTCATCAATTGGGTACGCCTATTTCGGCTATCCTAGCCTGGATTGAGCACCTAAAAGACATTCGGGCAAAAGATGGAGAAGTAGCGGAAGTTTTGCATGAGCTGCAAAACGATGTGAGTCGACTTGAACTGATTGCAGATCGCTTTTCCAAAATTGGGTCGGAGCCCAAATTGGAAGCTATTAATGTATATGAAGAACTTGAAAAGTGCCGAGCTTATATGGAGCGTCGTGCACCGCGCAAAGTCAAGTTCCACTTTCCGGATACGGAACACATTCCCCTGCATGCCGCTATCAACCCACCTCTATTTGACTGGGTTATTGAAAATTTGCTTCGCAATGCACTCGATGCGATGGAAGGGCGCGGAGAAATCTCCGCAACAGTCAGTAGTGACAAGAGTAATGTCCACATTGATATTCGGGATACCGGTAAAGGTATTGCGCCCAGCAAATTTAAAACCGTTTTCCAACCAGGCTTTACTACCAAAAAGCGGGGATGGGGGCTTGGCCTATCTTTAGCTAAAAGAATTATTCAAGAATACCATTCTGGCAAGATTTTTGTAAAGGACTCAGTAATTGGAGAGGGTACAACTTTCCGGATTACACTCCCAAAAACGAGTGAAGCATAATACTGGTCATCAACGAAACGAGAATTATACGTTTAGGAACGAATTTATCTCGCGTTGAAGAAAAGAAAAGGAATTTTTTCTTTTCAGCACCAAAAACCTTCACTACGTCCTTACATTTTTACGCATCTATTTTAAAGAATCACCTCTTGGGTGCACTATATTTAATTCGCTTACTTTAGAATTTATACACAGGTCTTCAATCAGATAAGACCTTATTTATAGTTTGACAATGTTACGCGTTATGATCGCCTTTATTTAAGGTATTGCCCAAACTACTAAGTGGTATAATGGTCTTGACCAGGGCATTAACACTTCTGAAATAGCGGTTCACATCATGTAAGCCTTTGTTTCAGCGTATCAGGTACAGCTATCACAGGTAGTTGCCGATTTATAAACTCGTTAAAAGCAACAAACACTCACACTCACATTTTCAGGCAAAGCCTGGATCACATACAATTCATTACAAACTGCTAACGAGTGAAAAATCAAGCCTGATGCAATGGTGTTAATGCCCATACCTCTACTGCTAATCTTTATAAAATAACCACTTCCCAAGTTCTCGCAACGTCACTTTCTTTCCATACATTAATATTCCGACCCGATAAATACGACCCGACAACCATACAAAGAAAATCGCTGTCGCAATCAGTACTGCTACAGATAGCAGGATTTCCCATACTGGTGGTCCAAATGCCAAGCGTGCCGGCATAACAATAGGCGAAAATAACGGAAATATGGAGGCAAAAACTGCCAAACTAGAATTAGGGGCCTGTATGGCCACAAACATGATGTAAAACGCCAATATCACCGGAATCGTAATTGGAATGGTCAAAGACTGGCCTTCGCCCAAATCATCGCCCATCGCAGAACCCACCGCTGCAAACAAAGACGAATACAGAAAGTAACCACCCAGAAAGTACAGAACAAACAAAGGCAGAATCATCCACCAGTTTTGGTTTTGTAATTCGGCTAAAGCCATAGCAGCTAAGGCTTGTGCATCGTCTGGATTAATCTCCGCCCCTTCTGTTGGCATATTCATTCCTGCAGAAGTATCAAAGCCAAATACCAAGTTGACAATCAAAACAATAGTTGGAATCAAGACAGCCCAAATGGCGACTTGCGTCAAACCTACAGCACCTACTCCGATGATTTTTCCGAGCATCAGGGTAAATGGCCGTACCGAAGAAATCATTACCTCGACAATACGGTTGGTCTTTTCTTCCATAACACTTCGCATGACCATCATACCATAAATAAAAACCGTCATATACATAATCATACCCATCGTACCACCCAGAAAAGCAGCAATTGCACCGGTTAAGCGACTGGCATCTTCACCTTGTTCATCTATAGGCTCAGGTTCCAGCGAAATTTTGGTATCCAGTGCCTCGAGTTGATCTCGTTGAAGTTGGAGTTCCTCAATTTTATAATCGCGGATACTGTTAGAAATGCGTGAGCGAATGAGCGTCTCTATGTCAAGTGTTGGTTGATTATCCGAATAATAATAGACGGTGTGCTCGGTAGTGAGTATATCTTTAATAGGCGGAATCAGCAGGATTCCGTCATAGTCAAACCTGTCAAAGTCGCGTTTTAGGGTTTCGAGATCAGTATCGACGAATTTAAAAAACAAGTTGCTTTCGTCTTTAATTCGTTTTTGAAGCATATTGCTTTCATCGATAATGGCGATTCGTTTAGAGTCGTCACTTTCGTAAGAAAATATAAAACCAACGACCACAAAAAATATGGCAAATGCCAGTGGTGTCAAGAGCGTCGCCAAAATAAATGAGCGTCGTTTGACGCGGGTTAGATATTCTCTTTTTATGATTAGTCCAAGCTTATTCATTGGGAATGATTTTTAGAGTTGTACAGGCATTTCACCCACCTGTTCAATAAAGATTTCATTGAGCGATGGCAAAATCTCGTTGAAAGAAATGATGTGCAGTCCCTGATCAATCAGGTAGCGCAGCATGGTGTTGGAGTTTTGCCCATCTTGCAATTGAATGGTAACCGAAGAGCTTGTTTGCTCCGTGATATGTGCCTGAGCGGTAATATCTGCCGGAAGGCTACCCTCAAATTCAATGTGAAATAGGTTTTCCTTGAAGCGGTCTTTGACCGCTTTCATATTGCCGTCGAGTACCTTTTCTCCTTTATTGATTAAGACAATATGTTCGCAAATTTCCTCTACCTGTTCCATGCGGTGAGTCGAGAAAATGATGCTGGTACCGTTTTTATTCAGCTCGTAAATCTCATCTTTGATCAGGTTCGTATTGATGGGATCGAGACCGGAAAAAGGCTCATCCAGAATCAATAACTTAGGTCGATGAATAACCGTGGAGATAAACTGAATCTTTTGTTGCATACCTTTAGACAACTCTTCAACTTTTTTGTCCCACCAGTCTTCAATGTCAAACTTGTCAAACCAGTAGCCAATAGCTTCTTTGGCGCCTTTTTTGCTTAGCCCCTTAAGCTGTGCGAGGTACATCAAGTGATCGCCTACTTTCATTTTGCGGTACAAGCCGCGTTCTTCTGGCATGTAGCCAATCTGTTCCGGGTGGCGGCTATTTAGGCGTTCGCCGTCCAGCTTTACTTCACCGGTATCAGCCTGTGTGATGGTGGTAATGATTCGGATGAGCGATGTTTTTCCGGCACCATTTGGGCCAAGGAGCCCAAAAATTGAGCCTTTAGGCACATCGAAAGACACTTCATTAACCGCGACATGTTTGTTGTAGGTCTTGGTTACGTTCGTTAATTCCAGAATATTCTCCATATTGATACTTCGTGTGGATGCTTTTAAGTGTAAAGGACGATTTTGCTTTTTTGTTTGCGCACTATTGCTTTCTTCTACCTTTCGGTAAATAAATCTCGCAATTGCAAGATCGCTTCACCATGATAATTCTTTTCATCGGGAAGGA
>JALEHC010000192.1 GCA_022763215.1 Saprospiraceae bacterium | reverse complement strand
ACTCGAAGAAAAAGTAACCATCCAACTCAATGAAGTGACCGTTGATGAAATCAACGAAATCATACAAAAAATCAATAACCCAGAACCTCAGCCACAACCACAGGAGGTAAACCTCCAAACTGGTTTGGAAACACTGGGTGAAGAAGAGCCTGAATCTCAGGAATAAAACACATTCCTTTAGAGCTCCCTTGTGGAGCTCTATTTTTTTTCCTCTACTTCGTAGATTCCTATCCTATGCGTAAAAAGCCTTCCCCCAAAAAAAATTACCCTAATAAAAAGGATGCTCAAAAATCATCCAAAGATAGTTTCCCAACTGATCCTGCTGAAGTGGAAGGCATGCGCCTCAACAAATATGTCGCACATTGTGGCATCGCTTCTCGACGCCAAGCCGCAGACCTCGTCAAGGAAGGAAAAATTGAAGTCAACGGCCAAGTAGAAACTGCTCCAGGCTATCAGGTACAAAAAGGGGATGTCATCAAATACAAAGGGAAAGTTATCCAGCCTGAAGAAAAGAAAGTCTACCTTTTGCTCAATAAGCCCAAAAATGTCATCACTACCCTCAAAGATGACAGAGGTCGCAAAACAGTCATGGATATTATCGGTGACAAGGTGAAAGAGCGTATCTTCCCGGTAGGCCGCCTCGATCGGGCCACTACTGGCTTACTTTTACTGACAAATGATGGCGAACTGGCCCAAAAATTGGCCCACCCCAGCCATGAAATCAAAAAAGTATATCAGGTCGCTCTCGATAAAGCTGTCTCGCCTGAACATCTTGAAAAAATTGCCGCAGGACTCGAACTTGAAGATGGCCTGGCTCCTGTAGATGCGGTATACTATTTGAAAGATAAACCCCAAACAGAAGTCGGTATTGAAATTCATATTGGGCGCAACCGTATCGTTCGCCGTATTTTTGAGTCATTAGGCTATGAAGTCAAACGACTCGATCGGGTTTATTATGCCGGTCTTACCAAAAAAAATCTTACCCGTGGTTTTTTCAGACATTTGACCCGTCAGGAAGTTATCATGCTTCGTCATTTTATTTAACTTTGGGCAAAGTCTTTGTTTATGTCTGATCTATTTCAGGATTTTTCGCCTGTCTCTAAAGAAGCCTGGTTAGCCAAAGTAGAAAAAGATCTGAAGGGTAAAGCCCTGGAAGAACTTCATTGGCATTTGGGTACCCTCACTCTGGAACCATTTTACCATTCGGATGACCAAATTGTAACTGGTCCGATTGCTATGAAAAAAAGCAATAATGACTGGCAAATTGGTGACTCTATTCGCAAAGGATATCCTCAAAAAGCTAATAAAATGGCTTTGCAGGGATTAATGGGTGGCGTGAATGCCCCCGTTTTTCACCTTTCTCAAGATGATGATCCGACAAAATTGGACGAGCTCCTCAAAGACATTGCGCTTCCATTCATTTCTACTCACTTTAGGGCTCCCTTTTCGGCTTCGCAGTGGATGAACTGGTTGCAAGCATTGACGGATTTGGCGAAAGCCAGAAACTACGACTTAAGCAAATTGGAAGGCTCTTTTAGCCTTGCTGATTTCCAATATGATACTTATCAAGTGCTTTACGAAGCTCTTGATGAGCAGCTACCTGCATGGCGATTCCTGCACCTGAGCATTCCTTACGCAGAACGGGATCAGCTTACGCAAAATCTGGCAACCGCACTGACGTCTGCTAATACTCTTTTGCAACATGCTCCAGCCAATCAGCGTGAAAATATCCTTTCCAAGACTTGTTTTAGTCTAAATATTGGCACCAGCTACTTTGTGGAAATCGCTCGCATGCGAGCACTTCGGCTACTCTGGGCTAATTTGGCGAAAGCCTACGAACTGGATAGGTATATGCCTGAACTTGAAGTCATTCTGGCTCCAAATGCCTATGATGACAACCAAAATACCAATATGATCCGTAGCAGCACTCAAGCTATGGCCGCAGTCATTGGAGGCGCCGATCGCCTGATCGTCACACCAGCAGACTTGTTCAAAGAGGAAAGTAATCCTGACTTTACGCACCGCATCGCCAGAAATGTGCAGCATTTGCTGAAAATGGAATCATACATGGATCGCGTAGTAGACCCTGCTGCTGGTAGCTACTATATCGAAGCATTGACCAACAAATTAGCCTCCGAGGCATGGCAGTTATTCCAGAAAGGGCAATAAAAAATCCCGAACCAACAGTTTGATTCGGGATAATTTCTTTCTTTTGGGTGTGCCTTACGGCAAAATAACGGTGTCAATAGCGTGTACCACACCATTGCTGGTCTGTACGTCCGTCACTACAATTTTAGCTGTATTTGAATTCGCCAAAATAGTATACTCGCGGTTTGAAAAATCTGAACCGAACGCTTCGCCTAATAGTGAAGTATACTTTTCACCACGCTTCAACATCGAAGTCGTTACATTCTCTCCTGGTACAACATGATAGCTCAAAACAGCTTCCAATGTTTCTGCCGGAATATCATCCAAGCTATCCAAATCAAGTGCATCCAATAGGTTCAAGAATGCATCGTTTGTTGGTGCCAATACAGTAAATACGTCACCGCTAGTGATTGCACTAATAAAGTCAATTGACAAATCAGAGCGTGTCAATGCCTGAACCAAAATTGAAAAATTCGGATTGGTTGTCGCTACCGTTAATAAGTCAGTTGGCTGAATCACGGTATTTACGACATGTACAACACCATTAGATGCCGCTACATCCGGAATAATTACATTTACACTGCCATTGATCGTAACACCATCTTCGGTATCGACATAAATTTTTGTGTAGTTACCTGCGCTAAACTGGTCAGAAGTGCGGTAATATCCAGTTGATAATTCATTTGAGAAATTAGTACCTGCCACTACGTGTGTCAACAAAATTTTTGTCAGTACATCTACCGGTACGTCATCCAAGCTTTCAAATCCAGCATCTGCCAGAAGTGCTACGAATGCGTCATTGGTTGGTGCAAAAACCGTAAGTTTTCGGTTGTTATTGCTAAGTACGTCTACCAAATCAGCTTTGATCACAGCATCAACCAAAATGCTGAGGTCAGGATTGCCAAGAGCCAATTCAACAATAGTTTGGTCTCCGACAGGGTTGCCACCACCACCTGGACGATTGCGGAAATCTACTTCTGCATTGTTGGTAGTTGCTTCAGGAGCCAAATCTTCCTGTGTACAGGAATTAAAAAACATCATAGAGAGTGCCAATGCGAAGATTGGCATCAAGCGGAAAAATTTCATAACTCAGAAATTAAAGTATTAGGAAATTGATTTTTGAATTTTCTCAGTCATTCAAAAGCATCACTTTTTGCTCGCTTTCGCGAAATACGAAGCAAAATCGGATGCATCAATACTGAATTAGAACCTATGTGTATGAAGGGGGAGGAAAACTTATCCGTTACTATTTTGGATAACGGATAAGTCAAAATTATTATCAGATACCAACAGTAAGCTTACTGTTAGCTAATCGGATTAGTTCAAGTCTGGTAAAATTACTGCATCAATGGCATGAATTACACCATTAGTAGCTTGTACATCTGTTGCAATAATTCCTGCTGTGTTTTGGAAGGCATTGATCGTTGGTGGCGTACTGCTCAAATCGATCGTAAATGATTCCATTGCCAAGGTGCTCACCTCTATACCGTCTACCAAGTCTGTAGAGCGTACATTACCGGCATCTGTTACGTGGTACAATAGTACTTCTTCCAATACTCCAGTTGGAATATCCGATAGCTGATTCCAGTCAGGATTGCTATTCAAAAGTGCTTCGAAAGCTGCATTTGTTGGTGCAAATACGGTAAATGGTCCATCACCAGATAAAACGCTTACAAAGTCAACTGACAAGCCTGGCAAGGTCAATGCTGCTGTTAATGTGCTGAAGTTTGGATCAGCTGTTGCAAATGTTACGACTGTTGGCAAATCAATTACTGCGTCAATGGCATGAATAACACCGTTTGATACATCTACATCAGCTGTCGTCACGTCTGCTACGCCGTTGATTGTTACGCCATTATCTACATTTACATAAAGGCTTGTGCTTACATTTGAACCAAACTTAGTCGAGCTAATTGTTGATACATAACCATTTGAAAGGTCTGTAGAACGTACTTCACTTGCCAGTACGTGGTTGGTTAGAATACTTACTAATACATCGTTTGGTACATCTTCCAAACTTGCAAAACCTTTTTGTGCAAGGAAAGCTTCGAAAGCATCATTCGTAGGTGCAAATACCGTAAATGGTCCATCACCTGAAAGATCATCGTCCAAGCCAGCTTGTACAACCGCTTGCGCTAAAATGCTGAAATTCGCATCTGCTGAAGCAAATTCTACAATATTTGGATCTACATTCGAACCATTATCATCATCGTCATTATCGCATGATACAAATAGAAGGGAGCTTAATACTAGAGAAAATAGTCCCAGCAAAAGAAATGACTTTTTCATTCTTTTGATTTTTTAGTGTTTTAAAAATTGGTTTCAATACGCCCTTTCAACGGGAGAAAATCGTTCTTGTTTGCAGAAAATTCAGGTAAGCGTTCTTTTGGCTAATTATTTACATTTGACAATAAATCGATGTCAGCTAGCTGGCGTTTTATAGCATCATTCAACTTTTGTTGAACACATTTTATAAATTCCGCCTCCATTTTCTTCATGAAATCAGATTTTTATTCTGAACAAAGCCACTACAAACAACTTATTCAATATTTTATTTTACAAAATTTACTTTTCATTCCCGTTCAGTAATTTTCATTGACAAGCCTGCTTTTTGCGTCTACCTTTGTAAGGAACCTTAACAACCAAAGCCATCATGAAACAACGAGCTTTTTTGCGACAACTCAGTATCTGGGTCATGCGTCTAGGTTTTATACTCCTTTTTATTGCTCTTTGGTATAAGTATTTCAAGCCTCAGATGCTGGAGGCCAAAATCGAAAGTACCCAGCAATGTATTATTGAGTGTAACCGAACAGCAACGGCCAACGTCTCAACTGCCAGAAAACAAATTTGCCTGACTCGGCTTGATGATGACCGGCAGAGTTGCTTTGCACCCGATGAAATTATTTTTATCGAACTTCGACAAGGCAAAACTATTTTGTATGATTACCGAGGTCGGGGTGTCTATATTTCCGAAAACCTAAACCAAATTCTTCAGGCCGTATATCAGGCAGATCGCAATTATGAATACTTACAGCGCGTCAATCGCCAAGAAATTGCCAATTTGCGTTATACCTTACAGTTTGATAAATGTACCCGACAACTCGAACTCGAAGAAGAATTTGAAAGTACCGTTGCCAAAGGAAAAGTAAAATCTGTTACCGAATTGTTGCATCGCACTTGCAGCGTAATGTAAAATTGAAATCACCTCATATACTAAAGCAAAGCATTATGACAAATAACTTTAATAATCTCGGCGAAAGCCTGAAAGATATTTTCTTCAATATTGATGAAGAAAACATGTCCCCCCAAGACCAAAAAGCGATGGATATCATCCGCAAAAATATGTTTTGGGCCATGGGTGTTGGCTTTGTGCCAATTCCGATCGTAGACCTGATTGGCGTGACCGTGGTGCAAATTGACATGCTCAAAGAGCTTTGCCGACTTTATGGTGTCCGCTACACCGAAATCAAAGGCAAGGCGCTGATTTCATCCCTGGCTGGTGCAAGTACGGCTCGTTTTGCGTCCAGCATCGTAAAAGGCGTTCCGATCATTGGCTCTCTTTTTGGCGGTATTTCCATGTCTGCACTTTCTGGAGCATCTACTTTTGCAATCGGTCGTGTATTTGCGCAGTACCTACAAGAAGGCATTGATCTGGAAGACATTGACATCAATAAGGCAAAAGTCATCTACGAAGAAGAATTCAAAAAAGGCAAAAAAATGGCCGAGTCTATGGACAAAGACCATGCCCGTATGATCTATGAAAAGCTGGAAGAACTCAATAAGCTCTACCAACAAAAATTGATCACCGAAGAAGAATTTAACAGCAAGAAAAAAGAATTGCTAGACCGACTGTAAATATTCTGAGTGGGGCACTTGTCCCCCACCCCATTACAACCAATCCCGAAAAGGAATCACCCGAAACACTTCGCCAGCTGGATAGACATCACGTCCGGCTGGCAATTCTACGAATACTCCCGCATCCACTAAGTTCGCCAAATCACCTGACCCATGCCCATGCACTGGATGTAGTTGTAGTTGTCCGCTTTCGCTAAATGTGCCACTGGCTTGCATAAAGTAAGTCAAATCAGGCTTAAAGTGTACGTCTTCGGCCAACTGGCCTTTTATTTCCTGAAAAGGGGAAATCCCCAGACTAGCCCTCAGCCAAGGCTTGAAGTAGCGTTGCGTACACATAAAGGAAGAAACTGGATTCCCCGGAAGGGCAAAAATGCGCACGCCATTCTGGCTTTTGCCAAACCAAAATGGTTTTCCTGGTCGTTGCTTAATTTTATGAAATAATTTTTCAACACCTAATCGTTCTAATGCAGCAGGAATGAAGTCGAACTTTCCTTTTGAAACACCGCCACTAATCAGTATCACATCATAGGTGTCCAGCATTTTTCCCAGTTCTTGCGTCATGTGGTCTTCATCATCTATCAAGTGGGCGGTATCGGCTGCTATGCCCCATTGTTTGAGGCTGGCCTGCAAGCGGTATACATTCGAGCGCCGAATCTGGTGTGCTTTAGGCTGCTCTGACACATCCACCAGTTCATCGCCACTAGATACGATGATTACTTTGGGCAGTGCAAGTACTTGTAATATTGGTTTACCAACCGTAGCTGCTACCCCAATTTCAGCAGCGGATATTTTAGTGCCTTTCGGCACAACGAGGCTCCCGGCCTTCCTATCGAGACCTTTAGTATGGATGTTTTGGCCTTGAGTTACATTATCCACTTGGATACTTGCTTTTCCATCTTTGATAACGACGTCTTCATATCGAATCACCGTGTCAGCACCTGCTGCAAGCACGGCTCCAGTCATGATTTCTACACAATTATCCGTGTTTTTGAGTTCTTTTTGCGGGTCACCAGCAGCACAAACAGCCTCGATGGGAAAATCACGTTGTCCTGCTTCAAAAGCAGAATAATGGATAGCAATTCCATCCATAGCCACCCGATTATAAGGCGGAAAATCTCGATCTGCCACCAAGTCCTCTGCCAATATCCGACCAATCGCCTGATCGATTGGACAGGACACGATCTCCGGATTTATTTTGTGTTCTAATACAATTGCTGTTGCTTCTGCCGCTGAAATCATTTACTTTTCTATTTTGTTAGTTAGTTGTGCTTTGTGTCATCGCCAATAGCACCGGATACTCAAATCTAAAACAAGAAAGGTAAAAGTCATTACAAATGCTTGCTCCATACCAAATTAAGAAGGACTTTCCGATACTTCAACAGCCACATCCAAGCGGGAAACCACTGATCTATCTCGACAGTGCTGCTACCACTCAAAAACCGCAGGAAGTCATTGATACGATGCATCATTATTACGAAAAAAGTAATGCCAATGTACATCGTGGCATCCATCATTTGGGCAATCGAGCCACTCTTACCTACGAATCAACACGAGCCAAAGTACAAACGTTTATCAATGCGCATGTAAGTCGAGATATTATTTTTACAAAAGGTACAACCGAGAGCGTAAATCTGGTTGCCTATGGCTTTGCAGCCAAACGCTTACAGCCCGGTGACGAAATTATCATTTCGGCCATGGAGCACCACTCCAACCTCATTCCGTGGCAAATGCTGTGCAAACGTCATCAAGCTCACTTGCGTGTAATACCTATGCAAGAAGACGGACAACTTGACCTTTCCCAGCTAAAGCAAATGCTTAATCCCAAGACAAAAATGTTGGCAGTAGTTCACATTTCCAACTCCTTGGGGACCATTAATCCGGTTGAAGAAATAATTGAAATGGCTCATGCTGCTGATGTGCCAGTGTTAGTTGATGCAGCGCAAAGCGCTGCTTATTATGATATTGATGTACAGCAAATGGACTGTGATTTTCTGGTCTTCTCTGGCCATAAAGTCTTTGGCCCCACTGGTATCGGAGTACTTTACGGCAAGGAAAAATGGCTGGAGGAAATGGATCCTTGGCAATTTGGTGGTGAAATGATTCGATCTGTAACTTTTGAAGAAACTACTTTTGCCGAAATTCCTCAAAAGTTTGAAGCAGGTACACCAAATATTGCAGGTGCAGCTGGCTTGGCAGCCGCGATTCGATATATCGAAAATATTGGCAAAGCCGATATGCAGCAGCATTTACAAGACTTGTTACAATACGCTACCGAGCAATTGCTGAGCATCAATGGGCTACACATTTACGGAAATGCACCAAAAAAAAGTGCGATTATTTCTTTTATGCTCGACTTTGCACACGCACATGACACGGCTACCATACTCGATTCCTCTGGAATTGCCGTTCGGGCAGGGCACCACTGTACACAACCGGTCATGGATTTTTATGGCATCCCGGCTACGGCACGTGCTTCCTTTTCCATTTATAATACCAGAGAAGACATTGATGTTTTAGCGGAAGCGGTAGAAAACGTTCGAATGATCTTTGTAGGAACTTTGTAAAAGACCAGCTCCAATCAGGAAGCTGGTCTCGGTAATGTTCATTTATTCACCAAAAGGATCAGAAAACTTTTCATCATTCAGCATTGGTTCATCTGTAAGTGTTTCCAAGAATAACTTCAAAGCCAGTTTTTCTTCGTTATTCAGATTCAAGACACGAGGTACTACATTATTAGGCCCTCCTGCTCCCCCAACCCTTAAGGTCGCAGACAAATTAGGATGGGCTTGTACTCCCGAATTGTAGTGTTCTATCACTTCTTCCAAGGTAGCAAATCGGCCGTCATGCATATATGGAGCAGTCATTGCAATATTACGTAAGGAATTGACTTTGAATAAGCCATTTTGTTGGGGAGCACCACTAACGTCGCCCAAACCATTATCTTCAAATACCAAATCAAGGCCGTTATTTCGAGGCCCCGGTGCAACGAAGTTGGTGGTACCGTGACAAGTCGCACAATTAGTACGGGCAGAGAAAAACAGCTCTTTCCCCAGATTTTCCAACTCTGAATAATTACTAAATGGTGTAATTCCAGGATTTTGACCAGGCACCAATTCCGCCATCCCTTCATCAAATTTGGTGGTATAAGAAACCATAGATCGGACAAATTGAGAGAGTGCTCTGGAAATCCGATCGGAGGTAATTTGCGCATCCCCAAAAGTTTGTTCAAATAGTTCTGGGTAATAAGCCAGGGTACTCAATTTTTCCTCCAATTCGTCCAATTCCATCCCCATTTCTATGTGATCTTGGATTGGCATAAGAGTTTGCGCTTCCAGCGTTGCGGCGCGTTCGTCCCAAAAAAAGCGGCCATTGGCGTAGTAAGCGGCTTGCGCCAAACCCATTGAATTCCTTCCGGTAAATTCGCCCTCAAAGCCTATGCTAAACGCCAGCGGATCGGAGAAGCCATGCTCTTGCTGGTGGCAGCTTGCACAGGAAACGGTATTGTTAGCAGACATATTTTTATCATAAAACAGGACTCTTCCCAAGGTAGCTCCTTCATCTGTGACAGGATTATTGGCAGGGGTGTTGAGTTGTCCCTGAATCGGAGGTGCATTAAAGAAAAATGGTAAATCCGGATTGGCATAATTGAATAATTCGTCGGGCAAGTTCAGTGTAACCACATCCGTGGTTTGTTCTTCTGTGTTTAGTTCGTCATTGAGGGGGCCAAAAACTTCATAGTCATCTTCACAGGCTGAAAAAGTTAGCATAGCCACAATCAGAAAGAGCCAGTTCTTTGTCATCTTATCAATTTTAGGTTAATGATGCCTTCGAGGAAGGGGATTGATTTTAGGACTTTGACAAAGCTTTGAGGTTTAACTTGCGGCTTACGCCAAATTTTTTTCAAACTGACATTAATCATCTACCTACTTGGGTAAAACTCATTTTTTGCACTTTCCAGCTGAGCTAATTTTGTATCAAAAGTAGCAAAGCCATGCAAATCGAAAAGTATAATGTACCTGTTCCAAGGTATACGAGTTATCCGACAGTACCCTATTGGCAAACTGAAAAGCCAGAAGAAGCAAACTGGAAGTTAGCAGTCAGTAGAGCCCTTCAGAATGAAAATGCCATTTCTTTATATATCCACTTACCATTTTGCGAAAGCTTATGTACCTATTGCGGTTGTAATAAGCGAATTACCAAAAACCACGGCGTAGAGCATCCATACATTCAGGCAGTACTCAAAGAATGGAGTATGTACAAAGCCTTATTTCCAGTACGTCCGCTGATCAAGGAAATACATTTGGGTGGTGGAACGCCAACTTTCTTTAGCCCTGAAAGCCTGACTACTCTGATCGAAGGTATTTTGGCAGATGTAGATGTGGCCGAAGAACACGAATTTAGCTTCGAAGCACACCCGTCCAGTACAACAGAAGCCCATTTGTCGGCTTTAGCCAAATTAGGCTTCAACCGTCTGAGCATAGGGGTACAAGATTATGACGAAGAAATATTGGCGATTATTAATCGTCATCAGACCAGTGAACAGGTCGAAAATGTAGTTACCTGGGCACGGGCATACGGCTATGACTCCATCAACTTTGACCTCATATTTGGATTGCCGCTACAAACCAAAGCACATATCCGCCGTACGATGAGCGAAGTTGCCCGTCTAATGCCCGAGCGGATCGCTTTCTACAGCTATGCGCATGTCCCTTGGATAAGCCCCAGCCAACGCGCTTACTCAGAGGCCGATTTGCCGAAAGGCAAAACAAAAAGAGCCTTGTATGAATATGGAAGACAATTACTGGAAGCCTCCGGTTATTACGAAATTGGCATGGATCACTTCGCTTTGGCGAAAGATGATTTGTTCCTGTCCTGGAAAGGTGGAAGACTGCACCGTAACTTCATGGGCTATACGCCACATTATAGTCAACTTAGCATAGCTCTCGGTGCGTCTTCCATTAGTGACAGTTGGGATATGTACATCCAGAATGAAAAGAAAATTGAAACCTACCAAGACATTGTAAACAGTGGGCATTTCCCGATCATCAAAGGGCATGAACTGAGTGAGGAAGATCAGTATGTACGCGGACATATCCTGAGACTGATGTGCCAAAACGAAACGAGCTGGGAAAATCATCCAATCATGGATGAGGTATTACCAAGACTGGAAGAATTGGAAGCGGATGGCTTGATAAAAGTGTCCCCCAATCACTTACAAGTACTGCCAGAGGGGCGTCCGTTTATACGAAATATTTGTAAAGCTTTTGATCAGCGTTTTTGGGCAAAACAGCCTAAAAAGCAGGTCTTTAGCCAAGCTATTTAATAGATTTTAGGATATCGCTCGCTTTCCTTCCACGGTAATGGCAGAGCCTTCTGCTAAGAGAACGGAAAGCGGGCGAACACCATTGAGGCAGGCAAAGTCTGCTCCATAATTGAGTTCAAAATCAACGACTTGTTCATAGTCTGACACTTGGTATTGTTCCCATTTGGGGTGCGTAACTCCATACTCAAAAGTTTTTTGGTCATTCACCTTGGTGTATCCCCAATAATGTTCCGTAATGAATTCCGCTTCGGAACCTTCCTCAATAGGCGTTGATTGTAGACTCACTTCTGCCCGCATAGATTGCTTTGCGCGCCCCACTTTCCAACTATAAGAAACGACTTGACGGTCATTGAGCAAAAACCATTCGTGATCCATTGGCCGGGTTTCATAATGCTCTTTGTAAAGTGTATTGGCGACCAAGGTAATGGCCGTTCGCGGAACAATTTCTTTGATAAACACCACTCCTCTTCGCCACTCGTCCTCTGCTTTGAAGCGTACATAAAATCGCAGGTTGACCTCTTCAAAATTGGTGTGATAAGGCACTTTGATACCCAACATACGCGTATTAACAAACATAAATCCGACCAAGGACACATAACAAGTACCTTGCCACAGGTCGAGCTCGGTTTTATACGGAAGATATTTTTGAAGAATCTGAGGATCTATTTCATAATTGGCCATTAATAGTCGGCGCCACTCTGCTTTCAAAAAACTCATATCATTGGGTTGTTTCCTCAATGAAAGTACACTATAATTTCCGGACTGATCTAAAACTTAGGGCTTTTTGCCGTTAGCTTTCGCTGCATTTCGCGAAAAAAGCCATCCAAGTAGTCAATCATCTGTGAACGTTCGTATTCGTTTATCAAATGAAAATCACGGACGTAATTTTTGATGAGCGTTTCTTTTTCCAGAAAAAACTGCGCATAAGCAAGCGCTTCCCCTCCTGCACAATAAGGCCCTCGATAAAGCCGATCGGTTACTTTGCTGATTGGAAGTGATTCGTGTGGCACCGCATAATGCGTATCAATCAGGCCAGCATAATCAAAATCGTAGGGAATGGGAACCACTTTGCGTTCTTCCGGAACTTTGAAAATTTTCAGATTGTGTAAATTATGAACAGCCCAGTCTGTATTGCCAATCATGTACTGAAAAATGGTCAATCTTTTATAAGGCTCATTTGCCATGTGTTTGATAGCAGATTCTTCGCGTTCGATTTCGGTGGCAAACAAACGATATTCTACATCTTTGACCGGTTCGAGCACGATGGCATACAGTGTCCAGTCTTTTTTATCGCCTTGTGAATCCTTGTAAGTGATTTTGGCTAATTGTGCTTCAAAATGATAAGGCGAAATTTGACTATACATCCAGTAAATCAAGTATTCTCGGAATAGATAATCGAGTCCCTGATCAGTAGCACTACACTGATTAACAATTTTGATTTTGTGGATGGGATGAAAGCCTTCTGCCTTGAGATCATCCTTATCAAATTTGAGTTTGAGGGGAGGATAAATACAAACTTCCCGGCGGGTATTGCCCCGTGATTTGAGTTGTATATTCCATGCGATGGGACTGCCATCTTGGTCGATATACCGCAATTGGGCGGGTTGGTATTCTTCTTTGATCCGGTGGCGCATTAACTGCCGCAGGTCAGTCTCTATCGTCCATTGTAAAACGCTGTCAGAGAATGACGGCCATTGATGGAAGAAACTACTGTTTCTAAAACCCTGTCCTTGTGCAATGAGGGTAATCCCCATTGCTAGGCAAAGCGTGATCAAATTTTTCATGTCGAGTGATTTATGGATTTAAAAATGGCCTCTTTTTCGTCGGGGTACAATTTTGAGCTACCAACGCTCGTAATCCATAGACGATTTGGGGTGGGACGTTTATCCGATTTTTGCAATAATTGGGCTAATTGCCAACTTAGTTACAGCATTCTATAAGATAGGGGTGTATTTTTGCCCTTTAAATTTTGGGTAAGCATCGAAAGCTACGATCTCCAACGTTTAAGTTGATGATAGGTCAAACCTGCCCACTTTTTAATTTTTAACAATTACCAATGCCGATAAGAAATTCACTGGTGAAAAAGGGAATGGACTTTATCCATTACTGGAATAGCAGCAAACTTCCTGCGTCCTTACAACAACAGTTTGTGCTACAACAGCTTCTCAAAAAAGCAGCTGTCACGCAGTTTGGAAAAAAACATGACTTCTCTACGATTTTGGCGCAAGCCGGTCATGAATCTGCCTTTCGGCAAATCGTACCGCTGCACAACTATGAGCAGATGTACACTCCTTGGTGGGAAAATGCTTTCAGTGGCCAAACGGATATCAGCTGGCCAGGACATATCCGATATTTTGCGCTCAGCTCAGGCACTTCTAATGCCAGCAGCAAGTACATACCGGTCACCGAGGAAATGTCAAAAATGATGCGAACAACGGCCCTGCGTATGTTTAGTTGTTTGCCCAAATACGATCTGGATTATACCCTATATTTTAAGGATTGGCTGATGATTGGTGGTAGTGCTACACTCCAAAACCATGGCCATTGTTTTGCAGGCGACCTCAGTGGTATCAATGCCCGCAAACCACCATTCTGGCTGAAGCGACTTTATAAGCCCGGCACCAAAATTGCACAGGAAAGAGACTGGGATCAGCGCATGAAACTGATTGCCCAACGGGCTCATGAATGGGACATTTCCATTATGACGGGTATCCCTTCCTGGGTGCAACTAACCCTCGAATATGTCATTGACTATCACGGTCTAAAACACATACACGAAATTTGGCCCAACCTATCGGTTTATGTTTCTGGCGGTATTGCGTTGGGGCCTTATCAAAGTAGTATGGAAAAATTACTTGGTAAAGAAATCATCTATCAGGATACCTATTTAGCTTCAGAAGGCTTTTTTGCCTATCAATCCCGCCCCGAAACCAACGCCATGCAATTGGTTATTGACAATGGCATTTATTATGAGTTTGTACCATTTATTGAGGCCAATTTTAACGAAAGTGGAGAAATCAAAGCCAACGCTCAGAGCTTGACCATTGGCGAGATTGAAGAAGGTGTTGACTATGCACTCGTCATTTCTACCTGTAGTGGTGCTTGGCGTTATCTGATTGGCGATACCATTCGTTTTACAGACAAAAAACGCCTTGAACTGATCATTACAGGTCGTACCAAGCACTTCTTGAGTATTTGTGGTGAGCACCTTTCGGTAGATAATATGAATCAAGCATTACAAGGGGTAAAGGAAGAAATGGATGTGACCGTACGAGAATTTACGGTAGCAGGTGTAGCTTCAAAATCTCATTTTGCACACAAATGGTACCTCGGCATTGATACCCATGTGGATAAAAACGATTTGGCGAAAGCCCTGGATAAAGAATTACAGATGATCAACGATGATTACAAGGCAGAGCGAAGTGCTATGTTGCAGGAGCTACAACTAGAAATTGTGCCCACCCGGGTATTTTACGACTGGCAGCGCCACAAAGGCCGAATGAACGGGCAAAGCAAGTTTCCGAGGGTCATGAAAAAGGAACAATTCAAAGAGTGGGAACAATTTGTAAGCCAGCAAATGCAAACGCTTTAATGCTTATTTGGCAAGGCATACTACTCGGTCTGGGGCTCAGCGTATTGGCGGGCCCTATGCTGTTTATTTTGCTTCAAGCCGGAGTGGAGCACGGACTGCGCGCAGGTGTAATAGCTGGTGCCGGTGCCTGGCTAAGTGATATTTTCTACATTATTGCGGTTTATTTTGGCTTGTCCTACATGCAGGCTGTGAGTAATGCGGAGGGATTTGAGTTTTATGTAGCTATGATTGGTGGGGCTATACTCGCATTTATGGGAGCAGGTATATTTATACAATCGGCAGAAGTACCAGAGCCAGGCATCAAGATTAGCAGACATAGCCTTTGGTGGTTGGGTACTAAGTGTTTTTTGATCAATACCTTTAATCCAGGAGCAGCTTTGTTTTGGATTGGGATTATGTCCAACTTTATTCTCGATGGCCAGTTACATGCGCAAAATGCGACTATTTTTTTCGGTAGTATCATGGGTACTATCGTGATTACAGATGTACTAAAAGTATTGCTAGCCAAACGCATTCGACGTTTTCTTCAACCCGATGTCATTCAAAAAATCAAGAAAGTAACCGGGCTGGCCCTCATTATTTTTGGCATTTTACTCATTTTCAAGAGCCTTTTTTAAATCAAAACAGCATTTGATCCGTATACAATTCCTGTAGCTTGCCTATATTTGGCATACTAACACCTTTCCTCTGTTCAAAACAAAGACTACGAGCGACATCATCTACTTCAAAACGATTCACAAACAAATCACAGGCCTCTTATTATGAAAAAAATGATACGATTTAAGTATTGGACATTATTACTTTGCCTTTCATTCAGCAGTATACTTTCTGCTCAGCTTACGCAAACGATTCGCGGAAGAGTCATTGATCAAAATTCGCGGCAACCACTGCAAAGTGCAAATATTTTGCTGATGAATGACAGCATTGTTGCTGCTACGGACTCCAATGGTGTTTTTCGATTTGAAAATGTGGAAGTTGGCCGTTATCGCATTCAGGCGAGCTATGTCGGATATGAACCTTATCTGTCACCAGAAATTTTGCTGGAATCCGGTAAAGAGCAGGTATTAACAATCGAACTTTTCCGTAACCCGAGTTTGCTTAACACGATTGAGGTGTCTGCTCAAAACGGACAAGTAACCCATCCGGTTAGTGTCAAAACCTTTACCGTAGAGCAAAGCTTTCGCTACCCGGCTACCTTTTATGATCCCGCTCGTTTGGTGACAACCTATGCTGGTGTCGTCAATGATAATGACCAGGCCAATGGTATTTCCGTAAGGGGGAACTCACCGAATGGTCTACTTTGGCGACTTGAAGGAATAGATATTGTCAATCCTAACCATACCGCTAATGCTGGTACCCGCTCAGATCGAGTCACGCAAAATGGTGGTGGAGTTAATATCCTAAGCAATCAGTTACTTGATAATTCTTATTTCTACACTGGCGCATTCCCTTCGCGGTTTGGAAATGCGCTGAGTGGTGTGCTGGACATGCACCTACGTGATGGCAACAACGAACAGGCAGAATATACCGCTCAACTTAGTTTGATCGGGATTGATCTGGCTGCGGAAGGCCCATTTTCCAAAAAGAAAAATGCTTCTTATCTGGTTAATTATCGTTATTCAACTATTGGGTTGCTCGGAGCGATGGGCCTTGACTTGGGTGATGAAGCCATCAATTTTCAGGACTTGTCCTTTAACCTGGTTTTTCCGGGTAAAAATGGACGCCGATTTACCTTATTTGGCATGGGAGGCTTGAGTGAAAATATTTTTGAGTCCCCTATTGATACTGCCGAATGGGAAATCCAGAAAGATCGTTTCAACATTCGGTTTCGTTCCCAGATGGGCGCTATTGGTGCATCTTATGTTACGCCTGTCGGCAAAAACGGTAGCTGGAAAACGGTCCTGGCTGCATCTGGTGTAGAAAGTACAAGAGTAGGTGAAGAGTTGAGTATCAACCGCAATATTATTGGTATTGATACAGATACCTTGCTCGAAGCGCGCTACTCCTTGCATACGCGATTTCAGTTTAATATGAAGAATAACACCACCTTTCAGGTAGGTGCTATAGCGACACAGCAGCAGTTTTCTTCCAAAGTATTTGGGCAGCGACGCGATACCATAGCATTTGGAGAAGGCGAAGGCCTGCTTTTGCAGCCCTATTTGCATTGGACAGCACAAGCTACACCACAATTAAAAATTAATGTGGGAGTCCATGCTATGTATTTTGGTCCTAATAGCAATACCTCCCTTGAGCCTAGGCTTTCCGCCAGATACTATCTCAGCCCGGATGCCTCCTTCAATTTAGGGTATGGCTTACATAGCCAGCAGCAGCCCTTGAATCTTTATTTTAGTGTATACGATGGTGATCAAAATCATCGCAATCTCGAATTTACACGTGCCCATCATATTGTTTTGGGTTATCAAAAGAACTTTAACAATGCCTTACAGTTAAAAGTAGAAGGCTATTATCAAGATTTGTTTGATGTCCCTGTTACACCACTGGATAATCCGACTTCTTTCTCCGCACTTAATTTGTTGGAAACCGGATATGATCAATTTTTGGTCAACGAAGGTACTGGCATGAATTATGGTCTGGAAGTAAGCTTGGAAAAACGAATCAAAGACAACTATTACTACCTGATTAATGCTACTTATTATGAGTCGAAATATACAGGTAGTGATGGAGTACAAAGAGATACGCGATTCAATGGAAATTATATTTTCAATGCAACGGCCGGGAAAGAATTTCGATGGCAATCGGAAGAAGATGAGAAGGTAAAGATTTTGGGGATTAATGGCCGCGTTGTTTATCTAGGTGGATTTAGAACTTCCCCGATTGATGTCGCAGCTTCTGCTTTTCAGGAAGAGACCGTTTTTGTAGAATCGGAAGCCTTTAGTCTTCAGCAAGCTGATTATTTTAAAATTGATTTCCGGATTTATTACAAGCGCAACTACCCTACTTTTAGTTCTACCCTTGCATTGGATATTCAAAATTTGACCAATCAGGAAAATCTGGCGTTCAGTTATTTTGATACCCAACAAAATCAGATTGTAGAGCAAAATCAGCTTGGCCTAATTCCGGTGATTAGCTACCGTTTAGAATTTTAAATACAAAACATACCCATGCAAAGGATTTTCATTTTTGCGATTGCACTTAGTTTTTTGACTTCTTGTAGCTTGTTTCAGTCTGAACCGCTGAGCAAAAAACTGGAGCTGAGCAGATACCGCGACCACCTCACTAATTTTCTGGAAGAAAAAGACATCACAGAGGATGAGTTTTTTCTTCTGAACTATGCCATTGTGCGTCAGCGCTCTTACTTTAATTATGAAATCGCAGATCAGACGTATGCTGACATTTTGGCGAAAGCCAAACAATTGCAGCAAGAAGGTTTACCGCTTGAACAGTCGTTTAACAAGAATGGCCAGCAGGATGCATTTACCATAAAAATCGAATCTGAAGGTGGTGGATTAGTGCAAATTGACGATACCAAAAGCATGTTTAAAGCCTTAAAATTTACAGCTCAATACACTAATACTACGGATCGTGATTTAGCCTTGGCCACATCATCATTTATTGTGCGAGGGCCGTTTCAGGATCATATTACGACGGCTGGTTTTGTACTCAACTGTGAAGTCCCCGCAGGAGGTATGATGCAAGCCAGTTTTGTAATTGATGCACGAGATTTGAAAGCGAACATTCTTTACGACGGCAAACCGGAAGCTAATTATCTGATGATAGACAAATTGCTGAAGGAAATGAAAATTGAAGCTAGTGGCTGTACAATCAATGAGAATGTTCAGTTTTTTAATGAATGTCTGTTTGGTGGTACTAGCCTGGAGCCTGAAAACTTGCTGATATATGAGGAGGTGCTCCCGCAGATGGAGTGGCAGAAAAAAGGTGCTAATGGGCAGGTAGAAGCTTTATTTTTTGGTGATGCTCATTATCCGCCTGTTGATGAAGATGAGCCTGTTCCGATGGAAGAATTACAATAGTGTTATGAAAAAGAAAATCATTAATGGCCTAATGGGGCTGCTGTTTTTATTGTTTGCCTACTTTCAAATTAATGATCCTGATCCATTGGCTTGGGTGGCCATTTATACCGCCGTTGCAATAGTTGCCATTTGGGCCATGTTTGCAAAAGTCCCTCAATTAGTTCCGCTGGCAGGAATCGTTGTTTGCATTGTATGGACGATTGCCTTATTGCCCGAATTTATCAATTGGTTACAGATGGGTGCTCCCTCGATCACGACGGCCATGAAGGCAGAAGAACCCCACATTGAATATACCCGAGAGTTTCTGGGACTGTTAATTTGTGGGATTTCATTTACTTTTCTGTATTTTCAGTCTGGAAAAGAAACTTAAGGTCTAAATAAAATACACATGCAAAGAAGAACATTTCTAAAAAACAGTTGCCTTTCGGTAGCAGCGGCTCCTTTCCTCTGGGAATTCATCAAAGAATACAAAAAAGTGGATGAAATCGGTATTCAACTATATACGCTTCGAGATGACATGAAAGAAGCCCCAGTTGAAACACTGAAAAAACTCGGCAAAATCGGATACCAAGATGTAGAATCAGCAGGCTATATGGCTGGGAAGTTCTATGGTATGGCTCCGGCTGAATTCAAAAAAGTATTGGATGGTGAGGGGCTAAAGGTTCGTTCTGGTCATACACTGACCGGGCGCCAAGCACCTGAGCAAAAAGGAACCCTGATCAATGATTGGGAAATGGCAGTAGCGGATGCTGCTGAAATCGGTCAAAAGTATTTCGTTCTGGCTTACTTATTCGATTTCGAGCGCAAGACTATGGACGATTACAAGCGTCTGGCAGAGGAGTGCAACAAAGCCGGTGAAGTATGCAATAAATACGGTATTCAATTTGCTTATCACAACCATGATTTTGAATTTATGGAGCTGGATGGCGCATTACCTTACGATGTGTTGCTATCGCAGACGGATGCCGACAAGATGAAAATGGAGCTGGATTTATACTGGATTACCAAGGCACAAAAAGATCCGATTGCTTATTTCAAAGCACACAAGGGTCGCTTCCCACTATGGCACGTCAAAGACATGGAAGATTCTGAGGAGCAGTTTTTCACGGAAGTGGGGAATGGTGTAATCGACTGGCCAGCCTTATTTAAGGAAGCTAAAACTGCCGGAATGAAACGCTTCTACGTCGAGCAAGATGTTTGCCGCAATCACAAGCCGATTGAAAGCGTAGAAATTAGCTATAAATACCTTTCTGGAATGAGCTATTAATTTTTTGGGAGCGTGAAGCTTTTGCGGTCCACGCTCCCAAAACTATTTATTCCTTTCCAATATGTACAATATTCCGGTACGGGTAAGGAATCTCAATACCCTCTGCATCAAATCGCTTCTTAATACTTTCGTATAAATCGCACTCCATTATCCAGCCATCTGCCACATCTTTGGCCCAAGCCCAAGCGCGTAAGTTGACAGCGTATTCGCCTAGTCCGATTACTCGTACGGTTACCAATGGCTCACCATTAGCTATCTTTTCGGGAGTTCGGTTATCTAAATGAAGCTGATGTTTTCCCACTTCTTCCGCCATGATGGCTTTCGCCAAATCAATATCACATTTGTAGCTGATGCCGATGTTGATCCACTTACAGATTTTATCATCTTCAAAGTCAGAATTGACGATAATTTCATCGCTCATCACCGAATTGGGAATAATGATTCGTTTATTTTCCAAATCGCGGATGACCGTATGACGCAAAGTGATATCTTCCACGACGCCATTCATGGTATCTCGAATTCGGAGTCGATCATTTACCCGAAAGGGTTTGAAAATGATAATAAAAATACCACTCATAATATTGCTAAGCGCATGTTGTGAAGCAAAACCAGCAACAACTGCCAAGATACCTGCCCCCGTTAATAGCGAGCCGGCAACTGCCTGAAATGACGGTAGCGTCCACAAAGCCCAACCGATACCCACCAAATAGATTAGCGCAGTGATAGCATGACGCAAAAACTTATAATTAGTCGGATCATTTTTCAGGAGGATAGCCGATTTACGAAGCCACAACCCAAAAAGTCGATTAAACAAAGTGGCAATGATAATGGTCCCGATAGCGATACCAAAGAATACTCCAAATTTGCTGAGGTAGGCGATAAATTCTGTTTGTGTCATGGCAAAAATTTCTGGTTTTAACGATCTTTAGT
>JALEHC010000191.1 GCA_022763215.1 Saprospiraceae bacterium | reverse complement strand
TTCGCCTTGGCCAATGCGGGTGTGCGATTTGGCGGTGAAGCCGATGCCCTTTTTACACCCGTCAGTTGGGGTATTTTGTTTGGTTTATTATTTGGTAAAGTCATTGGTATTGTACTCTTCAGTTGGATAGGTGTCAAGCTGAAGTTAGCTAACCTTCCGGCAGATACGAATTGGACACATCTCATTGGACTTGGATTTTTGGGTGGTATAGGATTTACCATGGCCTTATTTATTGCCAATCTGGCTTACGCCAATAACCCAGATATGCTTGTTCCTGCCAAGATCGGTATCCTGCTTGGCTCCACCCTTGCCGGTGTCATTGGGTACTTGATCCTACACTATAATATTCCAAAAACTTCTAAAAGAATGAGCGAACATGAAGCCCAACAAGCCGTTCTAGAAGAAACAATTAATTAATAAATAAAACATTAATAATGAATTACTTAGGATTGAACAGCGAGAAAGTAGGTGTAACTGTAGCAGAACTAAATACGCTCTTAGCGAACTATCATATTTACTACCAAAATTTAAGAAATTTTCACTGGAATGTAGAAGGAGAAAACTTCTTCGATCTGCATGAAAAGTTTGAAGAATTGTACGATGATGCATTAATAAAAATTGATGAGATCGCAGAACGTGTGCTGACCTTACGCCACCGTCCGATCAGTCGTTTTTCAGATTATATTGCCGAAGCAGAAATTGATGAAAGTCCCGTATTTAAAGAAGATTCAAAAATGGTAGCAGCCATTTTGAGCAATCACAGAGCTATCATTAAGAGTATGCGCAGAGTCATTGATGTAGCAGGAAAAGCAGAAGATGAAGGTACCATTGACTTGATTGGTAGTGCATTAGAAAACATTGAGAAGAAATCATGGATGTTAGATGCATGGTTAGCCAAGAAAGAAGAAGCATCTCTAGTACAATAATACGGTACAAACCTAAAGAAATTATGGGCCGCTTTGCGGCCCCTCCTAACCAATAATAGAAAGAAAATATGAGTACTATATCAGAAGAATTAAGAACAAAAAGAGATGCCTCTTTACAAGAGGAATACGAAGAAAATAAACAGTTTAGTTACCTACCAGTCATCATTCGCAATGGTTTGATTGCAGGTGCATTGATGGGTACTTATCTGACCTTACTGCAATTTGCTAATATTGAAAATTCAATATGGCTGAAATTTGTGAAATATCTGTTTTTGATGATGGTATTGGGTATTGTACTAAAGAATGCCAAAAACTATTATCCACCAATATCTTATTTCCGTCAAGGGCTCAAAATTGGTGCCGGTATTTCTGTGATCGCGGCAAGTGTGCTAATGGTTTTAAATATTATATTATTCTCATTTAATGCAGACTTGTCCTTCAATAAATTTAGTCTGGAAGCACAGAACATTGGACAATTAATGATTCTGGATGTTACGATCTTGTTTGAGGTATTTGTCTATGGTATGATTCTGACTTTCATCTGTCTTCAGTTTTTGAAATATCAAAATCCAAAAGCAGAGAAACCATTATAAAACAAACAAAAAAAAATAGTTATGAGATTCAATCAATATGATACTTTGGTAGAAGCCGAAAGTGCTCTACGAAGAAAAGGATTTAAAATGAGCTTTGAGCTCAAAGATGGGAAAATGCGTTGTACCAAAAACGATGCTATCTATACCCCTGATGAAATGCGGATTATTGAATACCACCGTTTTGAAGGAATGACTAATCCAGCCGACATGTCTATCTTGTTTGCAGTCATTTGTAATGATGGTTCAAAAGGTACAATTGTATCAAATTATGGCCCCCATAGTAATATGAACCTGATTTCATTTATGGATAAAGTAAAGATTCTGAATAAAGAAACAAATTCTGTATCCGGTGCTCGATAATTTTTTCCTATCACTTACCTACAGAAAAACAGCTTTAAAACCTATAAAAGAATGTTGGTAAAGGTAGTTCAGTTTTAATCTTATATTGAACTTCCTCCTTTACCATTCTTTCCAAAAGTAAATACCTCCACTACCTACCCAAAAGTCTTTCTAAAACCAAAAAATCCAAATCAATAATGAATAAGTTAGTTGCAATTGCCTTCGACGATTTGTACGGAGCTTCTAATGCATTAGTAAAAATAGACCAGTTACAAGATGATTATCTAATTTCATTGAATGATGCTGTTATTGCTACAATCCGCGAAGATGGCAAAGTTAATCTGAATCAATCTGTTAACCTAGTAAAACTCGGGGCTATTCAAGGTGGTTTCTGGGGTTCTTTAATAGGTCTTATCCTAACCGGGCCGCTCGGTATGCTGCTGATTGGTGGTACAAGTGCTGCATTTGGTGCGCTCGTTGGTTCACTGAGTGATTATGGAATAAACGATGATTTTATTCGTGAACTTGGCCGTGAGATGAAACCAGGCTCTTCCGCTCTATTCCTCTTAGTACGCGACATGACCACCGATAAAGTAGTTGAAAAACTACAGCAGTTTGATGGAAAAATCATCCAAACGTCTTTGTCCAAAGATGCTGAAGAGAAACTCAAAGCAGCTATTGAATCTAATGATGCAATTGAAATTGAATAATGAATTTCAAAAATCCGATGTGCGACACACATCGGATTTTTTATTTGACGAAAGTCTGATTTTCCGAATAGTATCCCCCCCTTGCGTCAGCGCTGTGAAAGGGCTGTGCGAAGCACAGGACAAGCCCTCGGCGCAGGCTGAGCGAATAGCGAACCCTGAAACATAGCGACCAGAAGGCTTTCGCCGAATGGTGACGCCCTACCCCATAAATGCTACTTTTTATTGTGTTCAAGAAGCTCCTTCCCTATGTCAATCACATCCGTGGTATCCGAAAACTGGAAATAATCATTTTTTCTGAGCATATAGTAGTCATAAGGTCCCCAGGCAGTCATTATAGCTGGCTTTTGGTAGGTCTTCACAAATTCTGGCACTTCCTTAGGATAAGGCAATAAATTTTTCGGATGTTCAGGATCCTCTAAGCAAGATACCATGATGGTTTCAAAAGGTAGCCCCCAATACTGTAACATCATGCTCTTGTCCAGTAATTGTTCATTGACCATAAAGCGCTGTCCTTCCTTTTGCTGTAATATATCGACCAATTGCTCGATATAAGCCACTCTTTTTTGGTACAAACGACTCACGGTAACGATACTGCCAATTCGCCAGATTACAAAACAAGCTAAAATGATTAGGGTAATTTTCCAGTTCATCTGCGGAATGATATCCAATACGATAGGTAAGCCTACAAATACGCTTAAAATCAGTATAAAACTCTCAAAGTGAAAATCATCAGCATGGTAATCCCAGAAAGTAAGGACGATGGCAAACCAACCTAAGACGCCTACCGTCATCAGCAGTGCTTTTACTATTTTCTTTTTTATAAATAGCCAGACCAGCGTAGCTGTGCACGCCAGCGTAAACGTCAAATGTAGTCCCAAGAGTTTTTGATCCAGCAAGTTCAGAAAAAAGGAATTGATAATACTTTCGATACTAAATGCGGATAAACTTAATCGTCCCATGGAGGTGGCATCATAATCTCCGACTGACAGTAAATAATTCTTAAACAGATAAATTCCTACGCTAAAGGCAGCCCAGGCAAAACTCGCCCATGCTTGCTCTCTCGAAATATTGAAATGATGTACAAACAGATATCCAAAGCCATATAGAAGCACCACAATTGTAAGTGGATGCGTATAAATCGTAAACAATAATAACAAAGGTAAAATAGCCATCCACGGGCTATGGCCTGGTTTTTGGCTTACGCCAAATGCAAAAATAGCCAATACTGTTCCTTGAATAAACTCGGATTGAATCCAGAAGAAAGTATGACTGGTAATCAATAAAAAATATAGCCCTATTAGCCATGCAAAAGGCCGAAGCCCTGCCCGCCACAAAATCACAAAAAACATGATTGGATAGAGCGTAAAAGATAAAGAATATGCTTTGAGGTTAACGGCTAGTGGTGTGCCTATTTTAGCCAATATCAACGGAAACGATTGTGTCATAATAGCACCATATCGCTCCAACATGATGGCATAAGCTTCATTCGCAATGACAAGAAAACTTTGGAAGGAAGCATCTAGAATAAGCGTTCGCTCCTTCCAAAATATTTGCGAACAGATCATCAAAATCGTAAGAAATAGTAGAAAACCCAACGATATTGGGTCTGCTAATTTTTTGTTTATTTTAGCTTTCATTTGTATATAATTATTCCCGCAGCTCCACAATTTGCAGAAATCCTAATTTTAGTACGCTTAGCTTATCCGCTTGGGAACACTCGAATCTGGCATCAAACTTTTATCATGCCTTTAAATAAATTACCCTAGGCAGAAGTTGAGCCGTAAAATTAACAGCCATTTTTAAATCTACCTTATTATTGAGAGCCAAATCTGTGCATTGATCAAAGCTGGCCCCCTAAAAAATTACTTATTCAAGTTTCTGTCAAACCACTTACGTTTATTATTGTCATAGATTTACAGATCAAAATACGCTTTCGATGAACCTGCCTCGCCATTACCAGTTTAACCTTCCGCCAGAAGAATCGGTCATCAAAAGAAATCGTACCATTACGACCTACTATGCACAGTTGTATCAACGAGCACCTCATTTGTACAAATGGGCAGGCATGGCTGCGTTTGCTTCCTTTCATATTGGTGAGAAATTACAATTGTGGGATTGGCAGCATACAGGCATCAAAACCCTGTCTGCTACCTGCAAGAAGCAGAATTTGACAATCGAAGATGACTTCCAAATTATTCGCATTATCAATAATCAAATCTTTGCAGAAATTGGTGGCGATCATCTCGGCTTTCGCCAAATGGAATTCCCTCAATTTAAAAAGCAATTGGTAGACCGAAACCGACATCCTATCATCATAGCCGCTTTTGAAAAATTACATGAAGCTAGCTTACAACTGGAATTAAAAGGTTACACCCCCACCGTCCAAGAACTTATCTGGGAAGCCAATACCGACATTCTGTGGCATGAACAATCAGAAGTCGTACAACCTTTATTCAACAAATTAAGCGACTTATTTTCGGGAGCCATGACTCTATTTGCCAGTTTTGATTACAAAATCAATCACCACCCGACTACCTGGAAGGCCCCCTCTCGCTTTGTTTTATTTATGCTCTTCCAAGGCTTCCATATTCTAAAACAAGAGTGGCAACTCCCCAAAGTAACCAAGCTCCAACACCGCTGGCACTGGATTTTGAATGATTTGCTAAAAAAATGGAAAGTAGTAGAAGCCAATAATATGCTCATTGAAGCAGAAATTGATCTACTTTCTAAATTGGAAGAACGCAATTTGATTCTGTGAACAATGAATTTCCTCATTTTCTCCAGATTATTCAATATCTTTCCCCAAAATCTATCACCATGCCCAATGCCCAATGGTCGCTTCTGACCAGCATCACTATCCAGAATCAATATTACACAGATCACAAAGACCGAGACCTCCAAATCGTTCCTGCTTTCGAAACCAATACTTGGTTAAAACGCTTTGGGCTACGTACCCGTGTAGTCGAGAACCGCTTCGAAATCTATTGGCCAGCCAACAATGATGGCGGCTTCCCGTGGATGGGTATGGACACCAAGCTAGTGTTTTTCTTGGCTTGTATGGATGTGCTGTTTCTCAGCAAAATTGACTGGCCATTACAGCAAAAAGAGCAATTACTGTTTGCTTCAAACAAAAATGCGACTCAACTCGACTCTTCTTTCATCCGCAAACGCTTTGATTTTCAAAAAATCCACAATGATTGCAAAGCCATGAAAGCCCGCTATCAAATTCTGGACGAAAATGGCCTGGTCGTACAGTCTAGTAACACTCCCGATGAGAAAGTTCTTACCATTATCGACAATGGTAAATATACCCTCAATATTGAAGGCAAAATGAGCGAATTCTATTTTACTTATCGCCATCAGGCTCCTCAAAATATTGGTGCCATCGAAATTCATACCAAACAAATTTCAATGAAACAACCGCCTCAATATCAGCTCACTTTCAACCCCAGAGATATTTATTACCGATATGTTGTTATTCCTACTGAAGATGCTGGGCTATCACTGAATATCCGCTCTGCGGGCTCAACTAATGAAAAAGCTGAATTCAGAATGGAAATGGCTATCAAAAACAACAAATCACACTATGAATTTACATCTCTCCAAACTTATCCTTTTCAGGAAACGCCAAATGAGCAGTTCAAACTAGAGGTAGAACAACAAAATGCGAAATCGCTTTCCATTCCCTTGCCATCTCCTTCTCCTGCTAGCTTAAATGTTTTCAAACAAGGCGAACAGCAGATGATCTTTGCCGTGATGATGGTGTATATATAAAAAAAGACCAGCCTAAAAGGCTGGCCTTCCATGATACCCTTTCATAAACCCGACTATATTTTGTTTTGTAGTTTCTTCTTGCTTAGGGTAGAATGCCGGGCATCGGCATCATGTTCAACTTATCATAACTCAGGTAAGTGTATTAGGATAAGTTATATCTCAACAATGCATTCATGGATTTTTCTCCATTCGGCATTTCTTCTTGTTCCACGTTATATACTTTTCCACCTTGCATAAACACTTCCATAGCTGCTGATTCCAACAGTTCTTCATTTTTGCTAGTGGATGTTTTTTGAATATCTAAGTCCCGCGTTTGCGTGTTGTAGGTACCCCAGATTTCTTGATCTTTATTTACAAATAAGGTATCAATTCGACCATCTTTGGCTGCATTCAACACGGTTGAAAATTCAGAAGTGGCTTTGCGCTTTGCTTCCATTTCTGGGTACAATTCCTTTGTTTCAGCAATTTCATTCTGATTAAATTGATCAATGATCGTCCATGCTTTTTCATGCAACAAAATCGGATCATCATTTTCTGGATTACCACCGATATGTACATCAGCAATATTTTTATAGCGTGATACTTCTTTATAGATCGGTACCAGATAATCAACGGCTGCAATGACCATTGGTGCTTCTTCATCGTGCAACATTTCCATCAAACCATCATCTACTCTGCGCAAATATTGGCGCAAGCGTTTTAGTTTATGGTCTTTACCAAGATCATTTCCGTGGTAAATAGGTGTTGGTCCAGAACTACGGCCAGAGTGTGCTTGCAAGCTATTCGGAATCTCATCAATTGACAATGCTTCTTCCATATCTTCAGGCACCAAATCTTCAATAATGACCGGAGTAATACTATACTTATTACCTTCAAAAAACCGAATTTCATTTTGGCTAATGGCCAATAAGAAAAAGCGTTGACGCCCTGTTATAACAGGCAATAATGGTCGCAATTGTAAGCGATTACCGACATGTACGGAATAATTTACATCTACCGGTACAATAAATGTTTCTGTTCGCTTTGGCGTAAAAAATACAGCCAGACCATCAGATAAGTGCATCCAGTAGTTTTCATCATCCAGCATCTCATAGCCATCTGCCATCATCTTGTGTGCTGCTTTTGACTCCATGCCATGATCGACCAACTGAGCATGCGCTTCTTTGAGGGCATTCTTAAATCTCAACCGATCTTCTTGGCTGGCACCAGCTCTTGAAGTTGGGATATAGATAGAGACACAAAGACTCTCTTCGATTTTATATAGTTCATTTATTTTTTTACGGGTAATCATATTCATTTAAGTTTTTTGTTATAAAATAAGGTTGCTGGGTGATTCTTTTGCTTTCGCAAAATAGACTAGCGTGTGAAATAAACCTGGCATTGGGAATCCACCTTGTTGATGGATTAATGCCAGGACACTGAAAATGATTACTTACTCATTTCTGCGGTTTCTGGTTCTAGTTGTTGTATGGCTTTTTTCAATTCCATCACTGATTTTGCAACTGCTTTGCGGTGGCGTTCAATGACGATTCTTGATGATTCGGGTAAAAATTCGTTCGATCCAGCATCTTCATAATCTTTCAATGAAGCTTCTTCACCACGCAGACATTCATTCAAAATGATACTTTCATCTTTTCCGGTAAATGTACCGCGAATATCCATCCAAATTCGGTGCATGGTCGACATTACACTGGTGCGATCTTTATAGTCACCACCCAAATCTTCAATTTCTTTCTTTAATCCTTCTACAAAATCAATTCTTTGATTGGCAAAACGCATCAGCATTTTCTTCACATCCGGATCACTTACATTTTCTGATGCCTTGATGTAACCTTCGGTTGCATCGCGATCTTTAGTCATCAGGTCATCTAATAATCCTACAATTGCTTCATCTACTACTGCTGTCGTTGAAATATATATATAATGGTTTTTAATTAATTAATACATCACTATAACTAACTATCTATCAACATGTTCGGTATTAAATATAAATCAAGCAGGTTTTCTATTTACGCCTTATTATATATAGGGTGAGTGCTAAGAAATATTATATTTTTCTGTAGCTAGGGTTGGTTTTCACATTCTGGCATTCCGCTTTCGCTAAATCCGAACAACTAGGCCCAAAACTAGTTTTATAATAAAAAACCACCCAAACATGCTAGACCAATTACAAGATTCCTGGAATAACTTACTCGAAAAATTAAATGGTTGGTTGGATAGTGCAATTACAGCACTTCCTAATATTATCTTATCAGCCATCGTCATGGTAGTAGCCTATATGATTTCGGGCTATATCAAAAAATATCTCAGAAAACTATTAGGCAGAGTCACCAAAAATGGTACGCTCATCAATATTGGTGCTAATATTGCCACTACCGTGTTTATGATCTTTGCACTGCTGTTGGTACTAAGCATCATGGATCTAGACCAAGCACTCACCAGTTTGCTTGCAGGTGCAGGTATTGTTGGTTTGGCAGTTGGTTTAGCCTTGCAAGATCCTATCGTCAATTTGTTTTCTGGTGTAATGATGTCTGTTAAGTCATATTACAAAGAAGGCGACTTGATCGAAACCAATGGTTACTTCGGTAAGATAACAGGTATTACCCTGCGATCTACCATTTTGCTACAGCCTGACGGACAAGAAGTAATCATCCCAAATAAAGATGTTCTTCAAAACCCATTAACCAATTATTCGCACAATGGTAGACGTAGAATTGATGTGAGCTGTGGAGTCGCCTACGGCGATGACCTCGATAAAGCGGCAAGCATTGTGCAAAAAGCAATAGAGGAAGAACTGGAGTTGAAAGATTCTGCTCCGGTAGAAGTTTTCTTTGGTGAATTTGGCGACAGCTCTATCAACTTTACCTTACGCTTTTGGCAAAATATTACCTCTCAGCGCGATTATCTAGCCGCTAAAGATAAAGCGGTAAGAGCGATCAAGAAGGCATTTGATCGTGAAGGAATTACGATTCCATTCCCAATCCGCACCCTCGATTTTGGAGTAGTTGGTGGCGAACGCCTCGACAACATGTACCCAATCGAAGCCTTTAATAATTCTAATTCGAAAAATTAAAAATTACTGTATACCATATTATGAATATTGAAAAAAGAGAAATCGACAAGAATAAAACATATCGTTCAACCCATAGAAAACTGGATTCTAAAAAGAATATTCTGTTGGAATTAAATGGACTGCTCGACAGAATCAAAAATCGAATCAGTGAGCACTCCAACTATATGCGACAGAAAGGACAAACGGACAGCAAAGAAAGCATTGATCAAATGAATATGCTAAAGCTGTATCGCACGAAAGTAGCTAACCAGATCGAATCCATAGAAATGATACAGGATGAAAGCTGGCGTGACCACAAACCAGAAGTGCAGAAGTTATTTGCAGAAGCAGAAAAAAAATTGGTTTTCCCAGCTTGATTATACTGAATTAGATTGCTTCATTTTTAAAGAAGCGCCGATTCATATCATTCCGATTTTTTTTAATCCAAAAACCATACAAGCATGAAAAATAACATAAAAACACTTTTAAGTATCTTTTTCCTCGCCGCTTTTGCCATTTTGGCGAAAGCCGAAACACCTGTAAAAAGCGGATTTTACGAGCGCGATGGCGAACAACGCCCGGGCATCAGAGCAGTATTTGACGCAAGTCCGGACGAAGTAAAAGATGCCTTTGAAGATTACATGAAAGATAAATATGATGTCAAACTGAAAGGTACTGGCTTATTTACGAACAAAGATGAGCTATATGCCGAAAAGGTCATCATAGAACAAATCATCAACAAAAACATCAACTTCTACGCCCGCATTGTTGAAAGCGAAACCACCGAAGATCAGACGACGATGACTTTGTTTGCTTCACTTGGCTATGATGTTTATATCAATCAAGAAGATTATAAAGATGGTTTTCAGACAATGATGAATATGGCTACTCAATTTGTATCGACTTTTGTGCCAGCCTATCACGAAGAAAAAATCAGTGCAACCAAAGAAGAGCTCGAAGATTTGACGGAGGAACTGGAAGAATACAACGAAGAAATGGCAGATAGCCAAGAGCAGATCGAAGACCTCAAAAAGAAAATCGAGAAGCTCAAGAAAAAGGCTGATAAAAAGAAAGAGGCCGTAGAAGAACAGAAAGCAATTTTGCGAAAGCAAGAAGCACGTTACCAAGCTGCCAAAAAATCAATGGCCAATAAGTAATCCAATATAATTTCAATAAAAGAGTGTTATCTTTCCTTTCAAAAGGGGAATAACACTCTTTTTTTATTGCCTCGAAACAATGAAAACCAACTTAAACACCATTACACAAGTCAGCATTAGTCTGACCATTTTTATCACCTTATTGGTGGTAGCCCGCCCTATATTAGTACCTATGGTTTTTGCCATTTTGCTCGCTCTTGGGTTGGCTCCCTTCTGTAATTACCTCGAGCGTTGGCGGCTGAGCCGTACCGTAGCCATACTGGTTTGCTTTTTGAGTATCTTTTTGGTAGTCGGCACCGGTATAGCCTTGTCATCTTGGATTTTTGTGAATATTTTTCAGGAACTCCCCCAAATACAAGGGAAACTACTCGAAGGTGCCGGAAATTTGTTAAATTTTCTCGACCAATATCTTGGTCTATCGGAGGCATCCGTTAAAAGCCGATTGGAAGAAAATGCCTCAAATATTCTGAGTCCTATCTGGAGTTTTCTTGAAAATAGCATTAGCTCTTCACTTCTGGCAGTGGGTAATATCTTTTTGACTTTTATCTATATTTTCTTTTTGTTGTTATATCGGGCTTCTATTAAGTCGTTACTTCTTTATCAGTTCAATGATGAAGCCAAGCAGCGGCGGTTGGAGCTGTTGCTAAATATACAGGATGTCGTAAAAGCCTATGTTTATGGACTGGGCATCGTCATAGTTATGCTAGGAATTTTCAATAGTCTTGGGCTTTGGTTGATTGGCATTGACTATTCTGTTTTTTGGGGTTTTCTGGCAGCTTGCCTGATTATTATTCCGTATGTCGGAACAACCTTGGGAGGAACCTTTCCATTTTTGTATGCTTTGGCAACTACCAATACTTTTTGGCAACCTACAGCAGTGGTCATCTTGTATTTTTCCATTCAACAAATCGAGGGTAATTTCATCACGCCTAATATTGTTGGTAACAAAATCAATGTTAATCCACTCATTGCCATTTTTTCGATGTTAGTAGGTGGTTTTATTTGGGGAATTGCCGGACTAATCCTGGCACTGCCCTTAGTCGGTATTCTTCGTACCGTCTTGATGCATTACGAAGCGTCGCGGCCATTTGGTATGGTACTCAGTAGTAAATTAGAACACACAAATTAACGAACACCTGTTCGTTATCAGGGTTTTAGAATAAAGAGATTTGGGAAGCACCTTTATCGGAGCAACAAATATCTCTCAAATATAAAATCCTAAATTTACATGAGTAACAAGATGAATATCCCGGACACGGGGCAAGAAAGAATTGTAGTGATTGGTGGTGGATTTGCCGGCATCGAGTTCATTAAAAAAATCAGGTATATTGATGATTATCAGATCGTATTACTCGATCGTCAAAATTATTTCACCTTTCAACCACTCCTTTATCAAGTAGCTACTGCAGGCTTGGAGCCAAATTCAGTAGCTTATCCTTTCCGAAGACTTTTCCGAAAAAACAAAAATGTCCATTTCCGAATGGCTGAAGTGCAGGAGGTATCCCCTTCGCATGATTTAGTGCATACCAATATTGGCCAACTCGAGTACGATCATCTCGTCATTGCTTGTGGTGGTCAGACCAACTACTTCGGCAACAATCCGGAAAGTATGATGAATCTCAAATCACTGACCGGTGCCGTGGAAATGAAAAACGCCATTCTAGGTACTTTCGAAAAAGCATTGGAAGCGGATGATCCCGAAGAGCGAGAAAAGCTCTTCAATATTGTAATTACGGGTGGTGGTCCCACTGGCGTGGAATTAGCAGGCGCTTTCGGCGAAATGAAAAAATTTGTTTTGCCAAAAGATTATCCGCAAATGGACTTTGATCAATTGCAGATTATCTTGCTGGAAGGCCAAGACCGAGTGCTTCCTGCTATGTCAGAGAAAGCTTCGGCGGAAGCCCAAAAATACCTCGAACAGTTGGGTGTCAAAGTACGACTCAATAAAATGGTCGATGGGTATGAAGACGATGAAGTCCAACTCAATGATGATTCTACCATACCAAGTAAAAATTTGATTTGGACAGCAGGTATTAAAGCAATACAGATACCCGGACTCGATGATGCCGTACAGCACAAAGGCAATCGCTTGGTGGTTGATAAATTTAACCGACTAGTCGGTTATAACAACATCTACGCCATTGGTGATATTGCGGCAATGCTGACACCGGATACTCCCAATGGCCACCCAATGTTGGCACCTGTAGCTATTCAGCAAGGTCAGCACCTGGGCGAAAACTTCCTTCGTATCGCTCGCAATGATGAATTTGCAGAATTTTATGTATTCCAATACCGCGATAAAGGTACTATGGCAACCATCGGTCGCAACCGTGCTGTCGTAGATGCCCCCTACTTCAAAATGCAAGGTACCTTGGCCTGGTTTGCGTGGATGTTTGTCCACCTTATCACACTAGTCGGATTTCGAAATAAGTTGGTAACACTCATCGACTGGTCGTACAATTATTTCACTTACGACCGAGCGCTCCGACTCATTACCACAGATAAAAAATTAGATAATAAAAATGAAAAGGCGCGCAAAACTGAAGCCGCCGAAGCTGTATAATAAACCCACAAAATGACAATAGCACAATTATTTGTAAAGTGCCTTGAAGAAGAAGGCGTAAAACATGTATTCGGAGTGCCCGGAGAGGAAACAGAAGACCTCATCTTCGCACTCAACGACAGTAATAAAATTGAATTTGTACCCTGCCGTCACGAGCAGGGTGCTGCTTTTATCGCTAATGCCTGGGGGCGCCTTTGTGGCAAAGCCGGAGTATGCCTGTCTACCCTCGGCCCCGGTGCCACCAACCTGATTACCGGCATCGCAGACGCCAATCTAGACAAAGCACCTGTAGTGGCCATTACTGGCCAAGGTGGCATTACCCGATTGCACCACGAATCGCATCAAAATATTGATGTAGTCAATATGTACGCTCCTATTACCAAGTGGAATAGTACGATTCGTTCCCCGCAGACGACGCCCGAAGTCGTGCGCAAAGCGTTTAAAGTAGCCGAAATGGAAAAGCCCGGAGCGACTCATATAGAGCTCCCAGAAGACATTGCTCAGATGCAGGCTGACGAATCCCTGCAACCGCTTAAACCAAGCTTGTTGCGCCGTCCGGCTCCCGATAATGAAGCAGTGCTTAACGCCATCCATTTGATTAAAGAGGCCAGTTATCCGCTCATCCTTGCGGGAAATGGGGCCATCCGTACGCGAGCAAGTGAAGCCTTGACCACTTTCGTGAAATTCACAGACTATCCAGTCGTTTCCACTTTTATGGGGAAAGGAGCGGTACGCGATGATTTGCCTCAATCCCTTTTATCTGTTGGTTTAGGTTTCAAGGATTATGTGATGGAAGCTTTTGAAAAAGCAGATCTTATCATCACCATTGGTTATGATATAGCCGAATATTCTCCAACTTCCTGGAATCCGAAAGGAGATAAAAAAATCATTAATATCGACTTTGAACCAGCCGAAGTGTACACCAATTATCAACCAGAGGTAGAAATCATAGGCGATATTGCCACAATTATCCGCGAATTGTATCATCAAATTTCACGGGGCAATAAATATGGTAATGAAGACATCTGGTATTCGGATATTCGACAGCGTATAGTCAATGATATTGATGGATATAAAATGAAAGAGCCAGAGAAAAACATTCATGTCCCTGGTATTATTAATATTGTCCGGGAGCATTTACCAGAAAATGGTTTACTTATAAGTGATGTCGGGACCCACAAAATGTGGATTGCCCGTAATTTTAAAACCTACTGCCCCAATGGTTGTATGATTAGTAATGGACTTGCTAGTATGGGTATTGCCTTACCAGCAGGTATTGCAGCAACCATGCTCGATCAGGAACGACCAGTAGTAGTCATGGCTGGTGATGGTGGTTTTATGATGAATATTCAAGAACTAGCAACTGCTAAAAAATTAGGCGTTGGCTTCACCATGATTGTAATGACAGACGATGATTATGGTCTGATCAGTTGGAAGCAACAACAAAGAAGTCAACGGACAGCCGGAACCACTTTAACCAATCCTGATTTTGTGAAATTGGCAGAGAGTTTTGGCATCAAAGCCAGCCGCCCAGAAACGGCCGAAGAACTGGATGCACAAATCAAAGAAAGCATCGAAAGTAAAGAACTTCGTCTCATAGAAGTAAGCATCGATACCAGCGTAAATGGTGCATTAACGGACAAGTTAAATGCGTATTTTAGCAAAACGACTGAAGAAGAAACGGAAAGCCAAGCACCCGTTGAAGTATAATAGACTTGTTCCCCGCATCACCAAATGGCTGCAAGCGGCAAGATTTTATCCTGTACTTCGTTAAAAAGCCTCGCCGATGCTATGGCATCGCCTGTGTTTTTCGCCTTGTCCAAAATAAAATTTGCTTCGCTCTCGCTCATTCGTGACACGATGTACAAGTCTAATCACCAAAAAATCATCTAATGACAATAAAAGCAATAAACCCTGCAAATGGGCAGCAGGTACAATCATACGAAGCCCTTGAAAAAGAACAAATTACAGCGGCTATCGAACAGGCCCATGCAACATATAAAAGCTGGCGCAAAACCACTTTTAAAGAACGTGCTGAGTTGATGAAGAAGGCAGCTGCTGTTTTGCGAAAGCATAAACAACGATATGCCGAACTGGCCACGAAAGAAATGGGTAAACCACTTCAACAATCTATCTCAGAAGTAGAAAAATGTGCTTGGGTATGCGAATATTATGCCGAAAAAGCAGCTGATTTCCTGAGTGATGAACTCGTGGAAACAGATGCCAGCAAGAGTTATATCGCCTATCGTCCGATTGGGGTGGTACTGGCAGTCATGCCGTGGAACTTCCCGTATTGGCAAGTGTTTCGCTTCGCAGCTCCTGCCCTGATGGCTGGTAATGTTGGCCTGCTCAAACATGCGTCCAATGTACCGGGCTGTGCCGAAGCAATTGAAGAAATATTCCGAGAGGCGGGTTTCCCGAAAGGGGCCTTCACCAACCTGCTTATCGATACTTCCAATGTAGAAATGGTTATCGAACATCCGCATGTCAAAGCAGCTACACTGACCGGTAGTGAACGAGCAGGCTCAGCCGTGGCTTCTCAAGCCGGAAAAAATATCAAAAAAACAGTGCTGGAATTAGGTGGTAGTGATGCCTATCTGATTTTGGACGATGCAGACATTGAGCAGGCAGCCGAAGTCTGCGCCAAAAGCCGCCTGCTCAACTCTGGTCAGAGCTGTATTGGTGCCAAGCGATTCATTGTGATGGATAGCGTTTATGACGCTTTCCTAAAAGCATTTAAAAGTCGTATGGCTCATGCCAAAATGGGCGATCCGATGGAAGAAGGCACGGATGTAGGGCCGCTTGCGCGAAAAGACTTGCGAGACGATTTGCACCAGCAGGTGACAGAAAGTATTGAAAAAGGGGCAGATTGTATCCTTGGCGGAAAAATACCGGAACTGGACGGGGCCTACTATCCACCGACGATACTGACAAACATCAAGCCCGGTATGCCAGCATATGGAGAAGAATTGTTTGGCCCAGTGGCATCGGTATTCAAAGTAAGCAGCGAAGAAGAAGCTATTCGTATCGCCAATGATTCTGAGTTTGGATTGGGTTCTGCAGTTTTTACAAATGATTTGGAAAGAGGAGAACGCATTGCTTCAGAGGAATTAGAGGCAGGGAGCAGCTTTGTGAATAGCCTTGTTAAGTCCGATCCTCGTTTGCCTTTCGGCGGAATCAATATAAGTGGTTATGGTCGAGAGCTATCTTATTATGGTATTCGGGAGTTTACCAATATCAAGACCATTTGGATTAAATAGCATCACAGGAACAAGTAAGGGAGCAGCTCTAGTTAACTCATTGGCTTAGCAATTTCTAAACAGCAGGCTGAAGGAGAAACTAGATGTGCGCCCTTACTTACTGTTATTGTAAATTAAAAAATATTGGTACCCGTTGCCCAAATTGCCGTACTCCCATCTGGCTTATACAATACGAGATTTCCATCGTCTTGAAGAGTGAGTTTGGCATTTTTCACGAAAGTGAAGTGATCCGCTTCATTGTTGAGTCCCCAAATAGCTTTATCCTGATCATTGTAAATAACCAGGTTCCCGTCGGCCTGCATGATAGCGTAGGTTCCATCCTTTTTATCGGTGGCAGTTGCCCACATCGGATATCCTCCTTTGGTGTATAAGACTAAATTGCTGTCTTCTTGGAAGATTAACTGAAACAAGCCACTTGGAGAAGTGATATATGCTCCGCGCTTTAATTGTTGATCATTTTCTAAAACATTACTTTCGGAGATATCGTAGGTTCTGGGGGTGTATGACTGATCTGAAAATGTCATTTCTGAAAGCGTGGTCGTAGAAGTGCCACTAGGTGAAACAAATTTCACTTCTTTATCATAAACCTCAATGGTACAATCGTCGTCTTTTCTCAGTATGTGTTGCTTAAATCCTTTGGTGCTTTCGCTATTCACCATTTTACCCATTAGAC
>JALEHC010000190.1 GCA_022763215.1 Saprospiraceae bacterium | reverse complement strand
TTGGAGGTACTCAATCCCAGTTGGACGGTTTCTGGTCAAAATGGCGAAGATTGGATGCTGGTAAATGGTAATTTATTTGGCTCTAGCCAAATAGAAGTGCAGTTTTTGGAACCAGGGGTATATACCATCGAAATGACAATCGTCAGTTTTGCTTGTGGTCCTTTTACCTTTTCGCAAGAAATCGTTATTGAGGATGCCCCCGTAATAAGTGCCAATTTTGATCTGGAAGCAGCGGGTCAGGCTAGCGGCGGCTGTGCCCCTTTTGAGCTTCCGCTAAATGCCAATGCAAGCGGTACGATTGAAGACTACCAATGGACGATTTTACCGGAAGGTGATGGCTGGATGTTTAGCGACAGCTTGAGTATGGACTCCGCTGTAACAACGGTTGTTTTTACGGAAGGGGGGCAATATAGCATACAGTTGGAAGCAACTAATGCTTGTGCTACCACGAGTTGGGATACCCTCATACAAATTCAAGGGCTACCTGAAATTGATTTGGCGCCTGTGCCCGATTTTTGCGAAAGCGCCAATATCAGCATAGAAGATACACAACTCATGGTCAGTGACAATGGAAGTCCAATCAGTAGTTATACCTGGACTTTTGAGGGATCAGACACGCCTACTAGCTCAGATATGTTGCCACAAAATATCAGTTACGGCAGTCCAGGCGAGTACGTCATTAGCCTTACGGCAAATAATGCCTGCGGTAGCCAAACTGTGTTTGACACCTTTCAGGTACAGCAGCAAACCCTACTTGAGTTACCACCCAATCAGGAAATTTGCGCAAGCGCAAACGCCGTGCAATTAACGCCCTCTCCGGCTGGGGGTACTTGGCAAGGGATAGGGGTTTCAGAAAGTGGATTGTTTGATCCTACACAGGCTAATATCGGAGCCAATATGCTCAATTACAGCTATGGGGTGGCGGCCTGCCAGATTGAAGATTTTATGACCATTACGGTATTACCGGCCCCGGAGGTCATGGTCAATCCGGATGCGTCTATTTGTGAAAATGGCCCAAATTTTGATTTGACATCAAATATACCTGATGGTCAGTGGTACAATCAAGAAAATGAAGAAATAAATACGACTACTATCCCAACGGATAGTTTGTTGCCTGGCACACACTTTTATTGGTACGTGGTAGAGAATGAAGTAGGATGCTTCGGAGCCGATACGATCGAGCTCACTATTCTGACTACACCAGAAATCATAGTCCCAGATTCGTCGTATTGCAATACGCCAGGCAACGTTTTTTTACCTCAAGCTTCCCTTCTTGGCGGAAATTGGTCAGGTATTGGGGTAAGTGATGCCAATGAAGGCTTGTTTGATCCCATTTTAGCGGGTGGTTCAGGAGTATATGATCTGGTTTATTCGTACGAAGCTGAAAATGGATGTATTGTCGACGAAGCGGTACAAATTGGGGTTATTGCGCCCGAAGCAGTTGATGCAGGGCCTCATCAAAATATTTGTCAATCAGCGGCAATACTTGATTTGGATATGGCGGCTACGCCGCCGGGTGGGAATTGGAGTGTTCCACAACTCGGCCTCTCCGAATTGCCCAATCCATCAGACTTGGAACCTGGCAACTATCTATTTGTATATCAGGTAGGAGAAGGCAATTGTGAGGTGACAGACTCTTTACAGGTCAATATATTACCCATTCCAGTGGTTGAGGCTGGTCCACCTGAATCGTTCTGTCCGAGTAGTACGCTTGTAAACTTAAGTGGCTTTTCGCCGGAAGGCGGTGAATGGTCTGGTCAGGGCATCAACAATAACAATCTGGATATCAGCGATCTAGCAACAGGCAGCTATACCTTAACTTACGCCTTTACCGATCCGATTACTGGCTGTGTCAATGAAGCGCAAAAGGCCATTACCATACATCCAAGTCCAGTTCCTGGTTTTGATATCCCAGAGAATGCCTGCATTCAGACGGCCGTTATGCTAAATAATACATCTTCGGAAGCTATTGCTTACGAATGGTTGATCGATGATGAAGTAAGTGTCAATACCATTAATCCAACTTATCTGTTTGAGGAAGCCGGTATGCACTACGTCCAATTAACCGCCAGTAATAGTTTTGGCTGTAGCCAAATGCTCCGCGACAGTCTGTTTATAATTGGACTTCCGGAAGCCGAATTTGTAGCTTCTGCAAATGAAGACTGTGGCGAACTTCAGGCCACTTTTGAAAACCTGAGTGCAGGATATGAAACGACTTATATGTGGGACTTTGGCAATGGGGAACATTCAACTGAAGCACAAGCAGGTACACCTATCACCTTCACTACCAATGAAAATGACCAGGATTATGTGGTAAGTTTGACCGCCACCAATGAGTGCGGAACTGATGTTTGGCTAGATACCTTATGGGTAAGAGCCTTTCCGGTTGCTGATTTTGGATTCACGGTAGATACAGGATGTTCGCCTTTGCAAATTGAATTCAACAATATATCGCTCGGTAGCCCGGGTAGTTTTTTGTGGGATTTTGGCAATGGCACAACTTCGACTGATAGTCTTCCAGAAGCTCAAATTTATGAGGCGATCGACACTTTTACGACCTTCCCGGTAAGTTTGATTTATACGAACGTATGTGGATCAGATACGCTTTTACAGGAAGTAGTTGTCGAGCCAGAAGAAATTACGGCCTTTTTCAACCTGAGCAACACACAAGGTTGTGCTCCGTTTGAAGTGCAACTAGAGAATGTAGCCAGCCCTGGCACCCAAATACAATGGGATTTTGGCGACGGCAATCTGAGTGCACAAGAAAACCCAAGTCATATTTTCGCGGAAGCGGGAACTTACACGATTACGCAAACCGTACATAATAGTTGTACCGAAGATAGCATCAGCCTGCAAGTCAATGTACTTCCGAGTCCGGAACTTAGCTTTGAAAATAGCCCAAACTTATGCGACGGCCAGCAAATACAGTTTACCAATACTTCAACAGAAATAAGTGGTGTGGTGTGGGACTTTGGTGATGGCAATCAAAGCGAGATCAGTAATCCAATGCACACCTTTGATGCACCAGGCACGTATACCATTCATTTGCAAGGCATTGCGCCAAGTGGATGCGAAAATGAAATCACAGCGGACATTGAAATCATACCGGCTCCATCGCCTTCTTTTGCTTTAGATACCTTTAATGGTTGCACGCCACTTGACATTCAAATCACCAATCAAAGTGAAGGTGGCCAATACTATTTATGGCAATTTGGAGATGGTAATAGCTCGGTGGCAAGCAGTCCAACACACACTTATTTGGAGGATGGACATTATGAAATCACACTAACGGTAACCAACGACATAGGATGTGAATCATTAATTAGCTTAGGTAATATATTTGCTTTCCCGGTCCCCGTCGCCCAATTTGAAATCGACAAGGAGCAAGCCTGCGGCTTGCCACAAATTGTCACTTTTACCAATAATTCTATAGCAGCAGATGGATTTCATTGGCGAATCGGGGACCTTTTAGAAAGTAATTTGGTTTCGCCGGCTCAAACTTTTTACGAGCCTGGAAACACTAATATTCAACTAACGGCCAGCAATCAGTATGGCTGTGAAGATGTAGCAGAGAACACGCTTGAATTATATGAAACACCGGTAGCCGAATTCAGCCTTGATACGTTGGAAGGTTGCCAAGATTTACGCGCACAATTTCAGAATTTTTCCACCGGCCAGGTGTTTCTCTGGGACTTTGGCGATGGAACAACTTCTACGGAAGTGTCCCCCGTTCATGTCTATACCGAAGCCGGTATGTACAACGTGACTTTGATCAGTGCTTTCGAGGAGGTATGTTATGATACCTTGGAACTCGAAAGCCTGGTCACTGTTTGGCGAAAGCCACAAGCTGCATTTAGCTGGCAGGAGCAACTATTGGATGGCAATTCAACGGGCGACTTACAATTTGTAAATGAATCTGTTGATGCCAGTCATTATCTATGGGATTTTGGAAATGGCGAGATGAGTGAAGAGGAAAACCCAAGCTATCGATTCCTGCAAAACGGCATCTGGAAGGTGCAATTAACTGCATTTTCGCCGGAAGGCTGCAGAGATGACAGTATCGCAATTGTACCCCATGATTTGATTAAAGGACTCTTCGTACCGAATGCATTTTCGCCTTTGGATGGCATTGGAGAAACCACGCTTTTTATGCCTAAAGGAGTAGGACTCAAAGAGTATCGATTGCAAATATTTTCCCCTTACGGACAGCTACTTTGGGAATCGACCAAACTCGATGAGGGAGAGCCACAGGAAGGCTGGGACGGCCGACTCAATGGAGAACTTTTGCCGCAGGATGTCTATGTCTGGAAGATTAATGCCATTTTTGAAGATCAGACCAATTGGCGTGGTCAAAAGGTCAAGGGAGGCAGTTATAAACGCATGGGTTCTGTGACTTTACTACGGTAAAGGTGAAAATAGCACAAAAGCTTGTTAAGGATAAGGCCAAAATAGATGCGAAAAATCCCTATTTTCAGGGGCAGAAACTCAAACCCTGTTATATGGATTTTTCTGGAAAAAGTGTACTCATTACAGGTGGTTCCCGTGGTATTGGCCGGGCTACCGCATTGGCTTTCGCCGAAAAAGGAGCCAAAGTGGCCATCAATTTTCGCTCAGACACACAAGCCGCCAATGAAACGGCTGAAATGATGCAAGGAGAAGATCATATTTGTATCAAAGCAGATATTTCGAAACCTTCCGCAGTCGATGCGATGATGGAAGCCGTGGTTGGTGAATTTGGAAAAATTGATATTGTAGTGAATAATGCCGGCATTTTCACGCCTCATCCGGTAGACGAAGTTAGTTATGAAGACTGGCAAGATGCCTGGAATAAAACCCTCCAAATCAACTTGATAGGTGCAGCTAATGTATGTTATTGTGCAGCCCAATACATGATGCAACAAGGTGGTGGCCGGATTGTCAATGTTTCGTCGAGAGGAGCCTTTCGGGGTGAGCCTCATCATACGGCTTATGGTGCCAGTAAGGCAGGCTTGAATGCAATGAGTCAATCCTTGGCACAATCGCTGGCAAAGCATCATATTTTTGTGGGAATTGTTGCGCCGGGTTTTGTAGAAACGGATATGGCCAGCAAAATTTTGGCAAGTGACAAAGGGGCTGCCATTAAACAACAAAGTCCGTTGGGCAGAGTAGCTCGTCCGGAGGAAGTAGCTTATGGGATTATGTTTTTGGCATCTGAAGGCTCTGAATTTATGACCGGAACGATACTTGATATCAATGGGGCCAGTTATCTTCGATCTTAAAATCAGCTTATGCAAATAGAACACTTAGCCATCTGGGTGCAAGACCTGGAAGGGATGAAAGCTTTTTATGAAAAATACTTTCAGGCTCAGGCAAATGAATTATATACCAATCCAAAGAAAAATTTCCAGTCTTATTTTCTGTCTTTTGATACTGGTTGTCGATTAGAGTTGATGCAAAAACCAGAAATTCCGCTCAATCGAAACGATGCACACGAGCAATATACTGGGATCATTCATTTCGCGGTATCCGTGGGAAGTAAGGAAAAGGTAGACCAGTTGACCGCCCAATTAGAGAAGGATGGATATGAGGTAGTCGGAGCGCCCCGCACCACTGGTGATGGATATTATGAAAGTGTGGTCCTTGATCCGGAAGAAAATCGAATTGAGATTACGGTGTAATTTTTTGATGTATGATCGGGTGATCGGT